>JAIBJM010000050.1 GCA_020029535.1 Gammaproteobacteria bacterium
GATGGCTATGTGCTCGAACCGGCTCACGGCTTCGACCGCGAGAGAGCCATCTTTCCCGAAACGGTGCTGGAGTTTATTCGCACCACCCAGCCCAAGGAATGGAAAGCCTTGGAGGTGCTGCATGGCGAGAAGACCGGCGCGCAGATACTGACAGACCTGACGAAATGGATGGATCGCGAAGGTTCTCTTGCCACCATACGTCATGGCTTCAAATGCTTTGGAAGAACTCTGCGTGTTGCCTATTTTAAGGCAGCGCACGGACTTAACCCTGAGCTAGAGGCTCTGTACGCCGCAAATCGAGTCGGCGTGACGCGGCAACTGAAATTCTCGAAGTCATCAGAGAAGTCTCTAGATGTTGCGCTTAGTGTAAACGGCATCCCAATTGCGTCGGTCGAACTCAAGAATGCAATGACCGGCCAAACCGTTGAGAACGCGCTGCGTCAATACCGGGCAGACCGCGATCCGCGCGAGCCGATATTCGAATTCAAGCGGCGCATGCTGGTGCACTTCGCGGCTGACACAGACACCGTGTTTATGACCACGCGCCTAGCGGGATCGGCGACCCACTTCCTGCCCTTTAACAAAGGCTCCAATGGCGGCGCGGGCAATGCGCCCGATCCAAAAGGGCGTAGCTATCGCACCGCGTATCTCTGGGAAGAGGTCTTACAGCGGGACAGCTTGCTAGACATGCTCGCGCGCTTCATCCACCTGCAGGTCGAAGAAAAGCGGGATGACCAAGGCAGGAAGGTCAAGAAAGAGACGCTCATATTTCCTCGCTACCACCAGCTTGAAGCAGTGCGATCTCTTGTCGAACAGGCGCAGCGCGAAGGCGTCGGCAACAACTATCTGATTGAACACTCGGCGGGCAGCGGAAAGAGTAACACCATCGGGTGGCTCACCCACCGTCTGGCGTCGCTGCATAACGACCAGAACCAACGGATTTTCGACAGTGTGATCGTGATCACCGACCGCGTGGTTCTTGATAAGCAGCTCCAGGACACCATCTATCAGTTCGAACACAAGCACGGCGTGGTGCAAAAGATCGACGAGAGCTCGCGGCAGCTTGCGGAAGCTCTTGAAAGCGCTGTGCCGATTATCATCACCACGCTGCAGAAGTTCCCATTCGTGTCCCGTCAACTCGCGAAGATGGCCGAAGAGCGTGGGGATCTAGATGGTGGAACACTAAAGTCACGACGTTGCGCTGTGATTATCGACGAGGCGCACAGCTCGCAGGGCGGAGAAACCGCTACCGATCTCAAGGAAGTTCTTGGCGGACAAGGCCTTCGCGAAGAGGCCGCACAATACATGGTGGAGAATGACGACAGCAATGTCGAAGAACTCTACCGCTCGATGGCTAAGCGGGGTCGGCAGACCAACCTCAGCTTCTTCGCCTTCACTGCGACTCCGAAGCACAAAACACTCAAGGTTTTCGGCCGCGACGGCAAGCCCGCGCATCGGTACACGATGCGGCAGGCGATTGAGGAAGGCTTCATCCTGGATGTACTGAAGTACTACACCACCTACGCCACATACTTTCGTCTCCTGAAGGCGAGCGAGGATGATCCTAGCGTTGAGCGGAAGAAAGCCGCGCGCGCGCTAGCGCGTTTCCTCAAGCTTCATCCGCATAACATCGCTCAAAAGACAGAAGTGATGGTGGAGCACTTCCACGCCGCGACCCAGCACAAGATCGGTGGACGGGCAAAAGGCATGGTAATCACGGGATCGCGCCTGGAAGCGGTTCGCTATAAGCAAAGTTTTGATCGCTATATCAAGGAGAAGGGCTACGCCATTAAGTCACTGGTGGCCTTCTCTGGAGTCGTAACGGACGACCAGATTAAGGATGTGACCTACACCGAGGAGGGTATGAATCTCGGTGTTCGTGAGAAGGAGCTGCCAGAAGTGTTCGCCGGTCAGGAGTACCAGGTGCTGCTCGTTGCCGAGAAGTATCAAACTGGATTCGACCAACCTCTTCTACACACGATGTATGTTGATCGCAGACTTGCAGGTATCCAAGCGGTGCAAACGCTGTCACGTCTGAATCGTATTCACCCCTTGAAGGAAGATACGTTTGTTCTCGATTTCGTCAACGACCGCGAGGAAATACGCGAAGCGTTCAAGACCTACTTTGAAGGCGCTGAGATGGGTGAAGAAGTGGACCCGGCGCGAATGTACGAGATCAAGAGCGAACTGGACGCCGACGGCGTTTACGAATCCGCAGATGTCGGGCGCTTTAGTGCCGTTTACTTCAAGCCTAGGCAGCGCCAAAGTCCGAATGATCATCAGCTAATGAATGCAGCGCTTGATCCATGCGTAGTCCGCTTCAATGAACTTCAGACGACCGCACCCGACGAGGCAGAACTGTGGCGTGGCAAAATGCTTGCGTTCTGTAGCCTCTACAGCTTTCTGAGTCAGATAATTCCCTATCAGGATTCTGATCTTGAGCGTCTCTACGTTTTCCTGCGCCACCTTGCGAGGAAGTTGCCAAAACGTGGCAGTGGTCCATCCTATCAGTTTGATGAAGAGGTGCGGTTGGAGTACTACCGCCTTCAGAAGATCAGTGAGGGATCAATCAGTCTCTCTGACGGACAGGCCAATCGGATTGACGGTCCGTCAGAGGTTGGCACGGGCGTTCTTCATGAAGAGGCGGTTCCGCTCTCCCGTCTCATCGATGTAGTCAATGACCGGTTCGGCACTGACTTCAATCAGGCCGATCAGCTTTTCTTCGACCAGATAGTAGAGGCGGCTATCGCGGATGCGGCCTTGAAGCAGGCGGCAATCGTCAATCCTGGGGACAAGTTCAAACTCGTTTTCAAGAACCTGCTCGAAACTCTGTTCGTGGAGCGCATGGACCAGAACGAGGAGATATTCGCTCGGTTCATGAATGACAAGTCGTTCCAGTCAATTGTGACTGGTTGGCTTGCTTCGGAAGCCTACAGAAAACTTCGAGAGACGGACTGAAGCGCAGCCAAGAGCGCGGGCCGTGGGCGAATCTCTGCTTCGAGATTGCGGAGCGATGACAGGGCGTCGCGGCGCTCTTGCGTGCCGTGCGCAGCGGTTGAAGGCTTTGACACCAGACTGGCGCGATCACGACGTTTGTCGTTAGCCCGAGTCCTTACATGAGGTAGAGCATTTCATCGTGCCGAACCACAGCGAGAAGTACAGGACGTTACTCGACCAGAACATGCCGGGCTGGCGCAGCATCCGCGACCGCCTCCATGAAGGGCTCGTTGTCAGCGATCGATTAGCGAAAACGCTGCTGTGCGCGGCGAAGCCTGCGGTGGTAAATGGCGTTAGTGCTCGCGGTCTTTCGGCGGATTTGGATCGCTTCCCGGATAGATCGTATCCTTGCTGCGGATCAGCCCGTCGCGTCCTTTGATCGACAGCTCGCCGCCATGCTGGTTTTGCAGCATCTCGCGCGCGGCATCGACGGCTTCCTTTTGAGTGCCATGCACGCTTGAGGCACGGTCGCTGTCATTGCGCTTGTTGACCCACTCGCCATCACGGCGATAAACGGTACGGTCTCTATCTTTGCTCATATTTTCATTCCTTCTCTATCAACACAATCACGCTCGCCACGATCCTTGAATGAAATCGGGCTTCTTGCCGGTATCGGCGCACCATAAAACTTTTCCGCTTTTGATCCAGAAGTGCGCGTATGAACCTTCCATCTGCCGCACCGAAGGATCAACTGTGGGACGGCCGAGGAAGTCGGCTCGCACTTGCCAGCGCGGGCGGTGTTTGACTTGAAGTGATAGCTGGATAACGTCACCGTTCCCGCTCGGGCAGAGCAGATACGCCCACTTCTGATAGCCGGGTCCGCCGACAACGTAAATCCAGCCCGCCGTCATCTGCTCACGGCCCGGATGATCGGCGACGATCTGCATCAGGAAGTCCGGCTTCGGAATGAAGCCGAGCCAGACCAGAAGAGAGCGGAGGAGTGCCTGAAACGCTTCCATGATCAATCGATCCTTCCGAGGAACGGATCGACATCGCCCGCTCCCCACAAACCATCGCCGCCGCAAATCCGGCAGCTCGCGCCCGGCTGGTGGCCGGGCCGCCTGTCCTCGCCAAGATGAAATTTGCGCACGCGGTTCGCGGCTGCGCCGTTTTCGCCCTTGAATCCCTGCATCCGGTGAATCAGCTCATTCACCGCCATGCAGGCAAGCTCCGTTGTGAACGTGACCACGGCGGGAGTCGGATTACCTTCGCCGACAACATAGGATTCGGCCTTGCGCTGCTCGTACTCTTCCGGGTTCTCGCGCCGCATCGTCTCACTGCGCGCAATCTCGGGATCAATGACGCCGCGGCAGAGAAGGCACGTGTGATGCGGCGAGAGAATTGTCACCCGCCCATCGAGCGCCTTCAGCTCCAGCGCATCCTTCTCACCCGGATCAATGGCCAGGCCGATGTCGATTACGGGGCTGAGGTAGTAGTAAGCGAAACGGTTGAGAAAGAGACGGCCTTCGTGGTCATCGGTGCAGCCGAAAATGATGTCGGAAGACCGCAGGACATCGCGGCACCCCGGATCGCCGACCCATGCCTCGATTGGCACAACGCGAATGCCAAGCCCCATTTCGGCAATGGCGTTGGCAACGACTTGCACTTTTGGCCGCATGGCATCCGCGTCTGCTTGCCGCGATCCATGCAGGCGATTGAGATTGGTCTGATCAACGATGTCGTTATCGATGAGCGCCAACTGACCCACGCCCAGCCGCGCGAGCAGCATGGCAACGGCGCTGCCCGTCCCGCCGCAGCCGACGATGGTGACGCGCAAGCGGCGGAGGTCCTGATTGAGCGCGTGGCCGAAGGCGAGGGCCTGCCGATGAAAGGAGGGCATCGAGACTTCAGCGCCGCGCCCCGGGTAGTGCAGATCGAAGCGCTCGCCGATAACACGCACCGTGCGCATAGGCTCGTATCCTTTTTTCGAAGGGTGAAGCCATGCGCGCCCTGTCAGGTGGCCGTCAGCGGTCAGGATCACACTCAACATGTTTGTTCCCGCACCATTGCGGTTGACGGCGAGCTGTACGAGGTCCGGCTCGTTCGAGTCGTCCTGTGCCGAGAACATCGTCATGCCAGCCGGGTGACTGTGCACAATGCCGATGGTCTGCCCCTTTGCAGCGGCCTGCTTGAGCGCGAAAACAAATGACGCGGTTTGCCACGTAATGAGATTTTCCGTCCGTTCGATAACCTGATCGTCGGGTACGGGAATGATCTTCGCCGAAAGAAATTTTGTATGGGCCTGACGATCCCACGGATCGTGGCGGCTGGATGCCTTGTTGCAGAGGATATAGGCGGCGTGCTCACAGCCGTCATCGCGGATGAGATGAGTTTTCAACTGATCAAGATGCGCGCGCTGAAGCGTCAAGCTGTAGGTCGTCATGCGGCGGCCTTCTCCAGCGCATCTTCGACGCGCTTTATCATCGTCCAGATGCCATCGACACCGGGCCGCCATTCCTTGTTATGGCGCGACCAGCGTTGCCATTTCTGACCTGCGAAGTCGAGAGCCTGATCCGCCTTCTTGGGATAGGTGTTCGACGGCACAAGCTTCACCCAAGGCGTCAGGTAGAACATGTCCGGCGCGACATCGGGATAGCCCTTCGGCAGCAGGATCAGAATATCGGCCTTCGCGGCATCGAACCGCCCGTTCGGCAGCGGGCGCTCCTTCAGGATGACGCCTTTCTTGCCATTCTGTTCGACCTCCTGAAAGGCGATGCCTTTCGAGGTCAGGTACTCAAGGTCTGCTGCCGGGAGAAAACTCATTTCACTACCCTTCCGTCGTCGTCTTCTTGCCGGTGAAGAATTTTTCCGTGCCCTTCTCGGTGAGGTCCACTTTCTTGTCGTCCTCGATGAGCAGGTCTTCCGGCCCGCGAACGTCCTGCCAGGCGTCGTATGTGCCGGGATCAACGCCAGCAAGCTTCTTGATCTCCAGCCCAGTAATAGCCGGCTTCGGCCAGTCATGGTGCTTCTGGTCAACCACGATCTTGAAGGTGTGGCGGCCCTTGTTTTCTTCACTCATCGTCACTATCTCCTACACTTGAGTTCGGTACGGAATCGGCGGATAACGCTTTTAAGCCGATCTGCTAATTAGCGTACTCAATCGCGCGGCATGTTGCAAGCGAAAAAAACGCCGTCCAAAAATCAATCCTTCGTTACTGAGAAAAGAGCGAGCGCGATTGCGCTACGTCGCTCAGGATATTGAGCTTTGCCAGCCGCACGCGCGCGGCGTCGGCAGAGACTTCGAAACCGGCTTTGATCTCATCGATAAGATGCAAGGCCTCGGGGCTGGTATGGGCGACCGGCCCATAGATGCCGTGCTTCTCCTGGTAGGCCGCGACGATCCGGTTCACGTGCGTCACCGGCATCAGAATCGCGCCGCAGATATACCCCGCCTGCCATTCCATCCAGTCGTACTGATTCGCGTTGAGGATGTCGTCGCGCTTGCAGATTTGCTTGTTGGCGTTGGGATGCGTCTTCAGGAAATCCTTCTGCGGCGGTTCCATTTCCCACAGGTAGCCGTGAAACCTCACATGCCCGTATTCATGGGTGAGCGTCGTTCTCAACCTGTTCTTGTAACGCTCATCCCCGGAAAGTTTCTCGGAAATCTTTACGGTCGGCTTCTTGCCAAGCCTGAACTCCGTGACGCCCTCGACGTCTGGCCCGAACTCCGTCAGGTCGGCGTAGAGGTCAAGGTCGTCCGTATCCTGCTCGATCAGGCGGGTGAGGTCTTCCGTGGACACCGGAAACCGGATTTCGCCGTGACGTGATCGCAGAAACGCGCCGACAATATTTTCGCACTCCCGGTCAAGTTCACCGGGCTTGTAGTGCGGACGTTGCGAGAACCGCCCCGTCTTATCGGGCACGTACTGAACCATCAGCTTTTGCCTTTCTTGCTCCCGCCGCGGCGAAACGCCTGCATCGCCTGCGCCACGTCCTTTTCACTCAGCTTCTTGCCGCGAATGTCTTCCGGGAATCTTCCTGCAAGAAAATACAACCAGTCGGCGTCGATCTCCAATGCCTCGGCGAACTGCTGCACAAGCCGATCCGAAGAGGGGCTGCGCCGGTCGTGTTCAATGTCATTGAGGTACTGCGGCGAGATGGGTTCGCCGTCATCGCGGGGAATCCGCTCGGCCAAGTCCTTTAAGGCCCAGCCTTTCGCCTTTCTGGCGGTGCTTATGGCTTTTCCAAACGTCGTTTCAGTCATGGTCCTCGGCAATCTGGTCAGTTAACGCTAATACGCGGATGAGCGTACTACAGCGTTGTGGAGGTGTAAAGAAAGAACTGGACGCCCGCGGCTTTCGCCGCATCGGGCTCTATTCCGCTTCGATTCACCGAGCCGCATTCCACGTCTCGGCCCATCCGGGTCACGATCCCTGGCGCAAGAAAAAATCGAATGAGCCGCTGATTGCTCCGGCCCCTTCGGCCCATCCGTCAAGGCAACCCTTCGGGCGGAAATCGCGGGACCGTGACTCGCCGCAAAAAGCGCGGCTGCGTCCGCACCACTCCCTTTGCGATTTCCGGCCTGTGACGGATTTCCCCCGCTTGTTTGTTCGCACCCATCGGGGTGCATGCGCACCCCGCTTTCTCATTGCCTGAAGTAGGGGGCGTCAAGCGAAAGGAAGCGAACCATGACTAACGAACAAATGTTGCAGAACGCCCTAAGAACCATTGCCGCAATCCCATTGTGGGGAGAGCCGATCACCAATTCCGAACACGGCGACAAGAGTGAACTCGCCGCAATCGGTGAATACGATCTTGAAGAGGATGCGTATAACCCTTGTTGCAGCGCTGAGTCAGATTGGCTCAGTCATGCGGTTGAAACGGCCCGCGCAGCGCTGGCAATGATTGAATATGTAGGCGCTATCGATGAAGCGATGAGTCAATTGTTTGGCCTCAACATGTGGGATGCGGGGATCGAACTGGAGCGTATTGAGCGCGCATATGCGGATGGCGAGACCCCCCAAGACTTTTCTCTTCGCTTCGGCGAGAAATATGGGCTGACGTTGCGTTCTGAATGGCAATTCCGCTAGCCGAGGCGCAGCCGTCATTCGGCGGCTGCGCCGGTTGCTAAGGCTGGAGCGTTCGCGAATTGATTTCAGCTTCGAGATTTTCCAGCGATGCGAAGCAAGTGCGTTGCGCGGCGCTGTGAGGCGCAGAGCAGGCAAGAGCGTTGAAGGTTTCGTGGTAGAGCGTGTGCAGCTCGTTAGTGCTGCGGGATGCCAGTTCAAATCGGGTGATGAGTTTCATCGTTTCCTCCGTTTGTTAGAGGCCCCGACCACCGGAGCCTTTCTGGCCCCGGACGAAAGACAATCACAGGCGAAAGGCCCGGATGGTCTGTGGGTCGAAAAAACGGATCAGGAAATGAAGGAAGTCAAAGAGCGTTGAACTGACAGGACGGGAGCTTGTTCAGCGTTCCAGCTCTGGGTCGCGATCACGATCATGTTTGCGTGTTTGGAGTCGCTCGTGCTGTCCATGAGCATCGCGAAAATGTTTGCGCAAGTCGGGTGGCTCTTTGCCAGCCATCTGCATGTAGCCCGCGATGTCGCGGTGAAGCTCTTCAAGCTCCTTAGTGTTTGCCTGCCGTCCCCATTTGATTTGCTGATGCAGCGTTCGGCGTTCATCGAGTTGGCGGGAAATCAAACGCTCCTTCTCAGCGCGGTCGCGTTGCACGGATTGCGCCGTCTCGAATTCATTCTGCCGTTTCGCTTTTGCATGCTGGCCGATCAAGCGGTCCCACAATCCCCGGAATCCTTTCCGAAGTCGCTGGGAGCGCTCTACAGCTTCTCTTGCCGTGCGCTCCTCGTGAGACTTGTCCAGCGCGGTGCGCTCGGCTCTTTGCCTTTGCACAATCTCCGTTCTGCGAAAGGACAATGACGCAGAAGCTGCGTCGCGACGTTTCTCGATTTCTTCCACATGCTGGCGGAGCATGTTCGACATGCGAGAAGAGATTGCGGTCTTTGCTTGCTCGACCGATGGCAGATTGCTGGCATCTCCAAGCCTGCTACGGACCTGCTTTGTGCGAACACCGACATACTTGGCAATCGCATAGACTTCGCCGCGATAATCGACGGCGACATAGCCACGCCGGTCGCCGCGCGCCAAATAGTAGCCCCGTGCCTGAAGCGCTTGCCGAAAGGCTTTGGGCGAATCCGATATGGACCAGCACTCCTGAAACATGCGTTTGAGCGCCTTCGGATCGTGTCCGGCGCGCTTGGCTTGTTGCCATTCATGATGCGTGAAATTGACAGGGTCGCGCTCCTTGCTATCGACGAACCCGCGCGGCATCTGCCATCCATGCTCAAGGTAAAGTTCTTTGGACACATCCCGGAGCTTCAGCTTGAAGTGCGGCAGATTGATGGCCTTCATTTTCTCGGCATCGATCCGCGACCACACGACATGCGCGTGCCTGCGCCCGTCCTTTTCGTGAAAGACGACGGCTCGGGGCTGGTCGTCTAGGCCGAGCTTCTGTTCGACTGTCTCGATAGCGGCCTCGAAAGTGTCGATAGAAACCTTCTCGTTAGGCGGCGGGTTCAAGCTCAAAGAGAAGAGGAACTGCTTGGCACGAGTACCTCGGCTTACCGCATAGGTTTCATGGAACGCCGATTTGAGATCGTCCGAGAGAAAGCCGCGCAGCTCGTGAACATGCACATGCTCATTGTCGGTCGTCTTCAGGAGGTGAGCGGCGAGCTGGTTGCCCCCGGCGCGCTGGCTGCCCTTCAGGATCATCCTTGAAGCCCCAAAGCCTCCAGAAGGGTTTTGCGCAGCCATTGGATTTCGGCGCAGGCTTCCCGGAGAGCCTTTTCGGTATCCGGGTTGACGGGAAGGGACCCGGAATTCACCGCCTTGGCGAGCTGGTTCAGGTTGTTAGCCAGTCTCGCCTTGCCAAGCTCGCCGAGGAGTTTCCCGAGGGCCTGATGGTCCTTGACCGGGCGTTTGCGCCTCCTGCGGGGCTTGGTCGGCTTACCATCGAACAGCTTGCCCCGGATATACGCCCCAATGGGCTGGTCGCCAGCTTCCTGCTCCAGCCTGGCCCGTTCCTCGAAGGTTAGGCGTAGGGAGAACGGCGGAGCGGTCGTTTCGCGTGCGCGGCGGGTTCCGGGGACCGAGACCCCTTGGAAGGCCCCAGAGACAGGCAAATTGCCCGGTATGTCGCCGGGGGTCCTCATGCCGCGTCCTTCCGGTAGAGCGGGACATGGGCATTGAGATAGCTATTCCATTCCTCTAGGGTCTCGAAGAGCGCGTTCGAAGTTTCTACCTCCGGGCGCGCCATTCCTCAGCGCCATCGGAATGGTTACGCGGCGCACGGATTAAAATGATGCGCCGGTGAATCCTGCAATTCCGTGAATCAGCCAACAACAGCTGTGCGATCGGCACGCTAGCGTGCGCACATTGGCCGAGGAATTCACGTGCACACCGTCGATTCACTCAGACCGCCTGTTCATCAGGGTCCCTGCAGGCCTGCTGCGTTGCCGCAGCATTCAGGGCCACCCGCACAGCCACAGCGCTTGTACCTGCCGGTGCCAGCGAAGTTCACACTGGTGTTTTTCGCCGCCGCCGCCTGGGCGATGGCGAGCGTCCATCTGTCCATGCCGTGGATCGAAGACCTGGCGACGGTAGTGGGTTTCTGGCTGGCGCTGTTCGTGATCACTTTCATTGCCTACGTGCCCGGGTTCATGAATGCCTTCCTGATTGGTTCCATTCTTCTGGATCGGCGTCCTCCTCGAGTGGCCATCGGTGAATACCCGGAAATCGATGTGCTGGTGGCCTGCTACAACGAGTCCGGCAACATCGTCGACACCATAGAGAGCCTTGCCCGGCAGGACTATCCTGGGCGGGTATCGGTGCTCGTCATTGACGATGGCTCGACGGATGGCAGCCTGATGCTCGCGCTCACGGCGGCCGCGCGGCTGTCAGGGCCGCGCATTCACATCGAAGTTCTGTCGATGCCGCGCAATGGCGGCAAGTCGCGTGCGCTCAATGCTGGACTCGCACGCACCACAGCAGCGCTGGTGGCAACTGTCGATGCCGATTCCTGGCTGCGAACCGATGCCCTGCGCAAGCTGGTGGAACGGTTCCTGTCCGATCCGCCCAATACGGTGGCGGTGGCCGGCTGCGTGCTGGTGCGGAATTCGCGGGTGAACTGGCTGACGCGCGCCCAGGAATGGGATTATTTCCATGGCATCGCCGCGGTCAAGCGCATGCAGAGCATGTACCACGGCACCCTGGTCGCCCAGGGAGCGTTCTCCTTGTATACGCGCGCAGCACTGGAGCGAGTCAGTGGCTGGCCCGAGTGCGTAGGTGAGGACATCGTGGTGTCGTGGGCGTTGCTCAGGGACGGGTCGCGCATCGGCTATTGCGAAGAAGCGTGCCTCTTCACAACGGTACCTGCCACCGTGAAACAGTTTGCCCGTCAGCGTCAGCGCTGGTCGCGCGGACTGATGGAGGCCTTCGCCCGTCACGGTCGCCTGCTGGTCCAGCCGAGGATGTCGACCTTGTTCATATGGTGGAATCTGCTGTTCCTGCCGCTTGACCTGGTTTACACGCTCGCATTCCTGCCCGGCCTGGTGCTGGCTTTGCTGGGTTACTACTGGATTGCCGGCGCAATGACCTTGCTGGTGCTGCCGCTCGCGGCGATCTGGAACGCCGTGATCTTCAAAGTGCAGTCGAACATGTTCAAGAGCCAGCACCTCAAGGTCCGCCGCAACATCGGCGGGTTCCTCTTTTACACGCTCGCTTACACGATGCTGCTGCAGCCCGTATGTGTGATGGGATATGCGGCCGAACTGCTGCGGTTGCGCAAGACGTGGGGGACCAAATGACGGGGGCTCGCCGGCTCGCGGGCCTGGTCCTGATGGTCATTGCGACGATTGGCACAGCGGCAGAGGAAGCCTCGATGGCGGTGCGACCGGAAGCCTTTCTATCTTCCGACGCCGATGACAACGAAGTGCGGAAGATGAGCCTGGGCTGGGACTGGCGTCACAGCGATCGGGACCATTGGACTGGCGTTGACGTACAGCAGGTGCGCTTCTCGGACGCAGACTGGTCGCACAGCGAGCAACGGGTTTACGGTCGCGCAGCCAGCACGCTGGGCACCGGCGCAGTGACCGATGCCACCTGGCGCTGGCGGGTCAAGCTCGGCAGCAATGGGCATACCGCCCTTGGCAGCATCGGCCTGAACACGGAAGGGCCGAACAGGCGCGAGATATTTTTCGAGCGTGAGGCGCTGGAAACCCGTGCCGGCGTGGAGCGCCGGCAGATGTACAACTTCGCCGGCGCGGCATTCGACCAGCCCTTCAACACGCGCACCAGCGGCACCGTATTGGCAGGTCTGCAGACCTTCGGTGACGGTAACGAGCGCATTCATCTGCGCGGCAATCTGGTGTTCTCCGCCGTTCCCGAGCAGGGTCTGAGTCTGCAGGTCCGCAGCCGCTACTATCACAACAGCGACCCTTATCTGGGCGGCTATTACTCACCTGAATGGTATGGTGAAGCACTGGGCGTGCTGGCGCTGCGACGCGTGGTGCATGGTTACACCTGGCGCGGCGTTGCAGGTCTCGGCCGCCAGCGCAATGCCGACGAGGGCTGGAAGCGGGCGCGGCTGCTGGAGTTTGGCTTCGAATCGCCGCGCTGGCGGCAAAGCTGGCTGCGTCTGGTTGCCGGTTATACCGATACGCCGGTCGCCACCAGCAGCGGCACCGGAAGCTACAGCTACCGCTACGGCATGCTGGAGGCGGTCGCCGTCTTCTGAGGACTGCGGAAGCGGTTCATGGAATCCTGCGCGGGGCCCGTCCGCAACCCAATGCCGCATAGCGCTGCCGCACCTGTTCCACTTTCTGGTCCTCTCTGGCTTCGGCTGCTTCGGCGATTACCGGGAACGCAGAACTGCTGGCGGCCTCGCGGCGTGCGACTTCGCCGCGGTTGATCTCGATACGCAGCTGTTCGCATTGCGCGGCCATGTCGGCGTCGGTGACAGCAGGTTTGTCGCTGGCGGGCGGCGCCGTGGCGCAAGCCGACAGCGAGCAGATGGCCAGCGCGGCAGGCAATATGAGGTAGTGAAATTTCATCGCCTCATCTGTAGCACGATTCAGCGCTCTGCGCAGTCGGCGCAGAGCGTCAGTGGCCCGTTACGGCAGGCGTATCCACGCCGGTGAGCGCATCGGCCAGTTGCAGCGCCACGCGCAACGCGGCCTGCTGCAGTCGCGCTTCGCTGAGCCGTCCGTTGCGCAATGTCAGTGTTGCCGCGTGCAGCGTCACCAGCGCCATCGAACGGCGCAGGCGCACTTCAGGCGGGTCGCCGGCGGAGTAGAACAGCCGCGACAGCAGCAGCATCTTCCTGCGCAAGCCGGCGATCTGCGGATGGCCGCGCAGCGCGGTCTGGTTGCGTTCCATGAAGCGCATCACTGCCGGGGGGCGGCTTTCGCGCAGCTGCGCGGCGAAGCGACGCAGGATCTCGGCGCGGGTGGCCGCGTTGCGTGGCTGCCGCCGTGCCCACCGCAGCAACGCATCCATCGCTTCGATGCGGTCCTCCATCAGGCTGGCGATGATGTCGTCCTTGGTCCTGAAGTGGTAGTACAGCGCCGCCTTGGTGACACCCAGCTGCAGCGCAATCTCGCGCAGCGAGGTCGCCTCGTAACCCTGTTCTGTAAACAGCCTGAGGGCTGTCTGCTGGATGCGGGCGCGGGTGTTCGGTTCATTCATGACGGCTTGACGGTGCTGCGGGAGCCCGCCTAGGATACTTCCACATTACTAGCCGGCCGGCAAGTAAGTCACGGAGAGGTCAGGTTCAATGGTCGATGAGACGGCAGTCGCCAAGGCGCGGCACCACGAAGTGATGGCGGTACTGCCGGGGCTGATGCTGGCCATGACGCTGGCGATGCTGGACAACATGATCATCGCCACCGCGATGCCGCGCATCGTCGGTGAGCTGGGCGGGCTGGCGCATCTGTCCTGGGTGGTCACGGCCTATGTGCTGGGCACCACCGTGTCGACTCCACTGTGGGGCAAGCTCGGCGACCTGTATGGCCGCAAGAAGATCTTCATCGCCTCGATCCTGATCTTCCTGGCCGGTTCCACGCTGTGTGGCATGGCCGGCTCGGCGCTGCTGGGCGGCGCCGGCAACGGCATGATCCAGCTGATTGTTTTCCGCGCGCTGCAGGGTCTCGGCGCCGGCGGCCTGATGGTCAATGCCTTTGCCACCATCGGCGATCTGATGCCGCCGCGCGAACGCGGCCGCTACCAGGGCATCATGAGCGCCGTCATGGGACTGACGATGGTCGCTGGCCCCCTGGTCGGCGGTTTCATCACCGATTATCTGAGCTGGCGCTGGGCTTTCTTCATCAATCTGCCGCTGGGCGCGGTGGCACTGGCGTTGTTGGTGGCCAACCTGCATCTGCCGGTGCGCCGCACCGAACACCGCATCGATTGGGCCGGGGCCGGCACCTTGACGGTTGGCATTTCCGCGCTGGTGCTGATCACCACCTGGGGTGGCAATCAATACCCATGGGCCTCGATGCCGATATGGTCGCTGGCGGGTATCGCAGCGGCGTCGCTGGTGGCCTTCCTGCGGATCGAACGCACTGCGGCCGAACCCATCCTGCCGCTGCACCTGTTCCGGGACAACAACTTCACGCTGTCGGCGGTGGTCAGTTTCCTGCTGGGCTTTGCGATGTTCGGCTCGATGAATTTCATACCGCTGTTCCAGCAGATGGTGCAGGGCGATAGCGCCGCCCGTTCGGGCGTGTCGATGTTGCCGATGATGGTGGCCACGATGGTGGTGTCGATCGTCGTCGGTCAGGCCATCACGCGCACCGGTCGTTACCGGCACTTCCCGATCATCGGCGGCGTGGTCATCACCCTGGCCATGTGGCTGCTGTCGCTGCAACACAGCGATGCGACGCGACTACAGACCGGCATCGCGATTGCACTGCTGGGTGGCGGCATGGGTTTCCTGATGCAGATCACCACGCTGATCTCCCAGAACAGCGTGCCGCAGAAGGACATGGGCGTGGGCAGCAGTGCCGCCACCTTCTTCCGCTCGATCGGCGGTTCTTTCGGGGTGTCGATGTTTGGCGCGGTGTTCAGCCATCGCCTGGTGGCCGAGCTGAGCGTCAGCATCGGCCCGGAAGCGGCCAATCGCATGGTTTCCACCGGTGGGTCGATCAATCCAGCCGTGTTTCACACCATGCCAGCGCAGTTGCGCACCCAGCTGGTGGACGCGCTGGCCACATCCATCGGTGCAGTGTTCGCTTGGGCGGTACTGTGTGCCGCGCTGCTGCCGGTGGTGGCCTGGTTCCTGAAACATGTGCCGCTGCGCGGCGCTGAACCGTCCCGCAAGGAAGATGCCCAGGACACGACGCCTGCTTTCGACTGAAGCGGAGTCAGCTATGGGTTCCGAGCAGATGCAGCCTGTCCACCAGCGCCTTCACCTTCGCAGGCAAATGCCGGCGCTGGGGATAGACCGCCCAGACACCCTCATCCTGCGGGCGATGCTCGGCAAGAACCTCGATCAGCTCACCGCGCGCCAGGTGTGAGCGAACGTAGAAGTCGGGCAGCTGGCACAGGCCCAGGCCACTGAGGGCCGCGTCCAGCACGGCGTAGCCGCTGTTGCAGCGGAACCGGCCATGCGGCCGGTGATTATGAGGCTTGCCATCGCGGCTTAAGGGCCAGACTTCGACGGTTCCCCGCAGACAGGCGTGGTGAACCAGATCCTCCAGGCTGGTGGGGACGCCATTCCGATCGAGATAGTCCGGCGAGGCGCAGAGCAGGCGTGTGCGAGAGGCCAGACGAGTGGCGACCAGCCCGGAATCGCGCAGCTTCCCGAAGCGGATCGCGAGATCGATTCCCCTGTCCACGAGATCGAGCACTTCATCCGTGAGCGTGATATCGATGCTCAGCCGCGGGTTCTCGCTCATTATCTGGTTCACGATGGGCACCACGAAGCGTTCGCCGTAGGCGACCGAGCATGTCATGCGAAGCTGGCCCCGCAGCTCGTTGCTGTCGTCGAGCATGGTCGCGAGCGCCTCGTCGCGCTCCTCCTGTAGCCGCCGGCAGTGCACAAGGAAACGGTCGCCTGTTTCGGTGAGGCTGACGCGCCGGGTGGTGCGGTAGAAAAGCCGCTGCCCGAGGCGGTCTTCCAGTTGAGCGATCTCGCGACTGAGCTGCGAGGTCGAACGTCCCAGCTTGGCAGCGGCCTGGGTGAAACTGCGCGTCTGAGCGACTGCCACAAACTCGTCGATGCCCGCCCATAGACCCATCCAAGGAGTGTCGCGCAGATTATCCCTATTCATCAATAATGTTTTGCGCCAACCCCCACTATTTCATAAGCTGGTTGCCCGGCAGACTGCGTGTCTGCTCGGTGGGTGGGTAGCCGTCGGCGCTTCGCTGACATCCAGGGGGGGATGTCTTGAAACAATCAAGACTCAAATTTTATGCCGTAACCGGCATCATCGCTGCGGCCATGGTGGTCGTGGCGGCGTGCACCTTGCAGGGAACAGGCAAGCGCGAACTCGCTTTGTCCGACGGGATTCCGGATCGTCCTGATTACAACTGGGATGTCCGCCCGATTCTGGCCCAGAACTGTTTCTCCTGTCATGGCAATGCCCAACAGAAGGCGGGGCTGCGACTCGACATCGCCAAGGCGGCCTACGCCCGGATACCGGACAACAATGCCAAACGCGCCATCGTGCGCGGTGACCCCGACGCTTCAGAGATGATCCGTCGGATCACCTCGACCGACGCTGAAGAGCGGATGCCGCCAGTCTCGAGCCACAAGATCCTGTCGAAGCGCGACATCGCTGTCCTGACCCGCTGGATCGACCAGGGAGCCGAGTACAAGCAGCACTGGGCCTATATTCCGCCCAAACTGGTTGGTCCGGACTCGAGTCCGTGGGACGACCGGGCGGCCAACCCGATCGATCGCTATGTTTTCGCCCGGCTGGCCACGGAAGGGCTGGCGCCGTCGCGCGAGGCGGACCGGGAGACTCTGATCAACCGGGTGACCCTCGATCTGACCGGTCTGCCGCCGACACTTGAGCAGGTGGACGCCTTCATCGCTGACAAGGACCCTGACGCCTACGGAAAGATGGTCGACCGATTGCTGGCCTCGCGCCAGTACGCCGAGCGCCAGGCGACTGTCTGGATGGACGTAGCCCGCTATGCCGACAGCGACGGCTTCCAGTTCGACAATCTTCAGCGGCTCCAATTCCCCTATCGCGACTGGGTGGTCTCGGCTTTCCAGCGCAACATGCCCTATGACCAGTTCGTGACCTGGCAGATCGCGGGCGACAAACTGCCGAATCCGACGCGTGAGCAGATTCTCGCCACCTCGTTCGCCCGCATGGGCAAGCGTTCCAACGAGATGGGGATCATCGACGAGGAGTACCGGGTCGAGTACGGGTTGGAACGAACCGAACTGGTGGGCAAGGCATTTCTGGGGCTGACGGTCGGTTGCGCCAAGTGCCACGACCATAAGTACGACGTGATCAGCCAGAAGGATTTCTATTCGCTGTACGCCTTCTTCAACCAGGTGGACGAACGTGGGGTCGCGCAGCCGGGTGGTTACGGTACACCCCAAGGTCCCACTCTGGCCTGGCCTTCGCCGGCTCAGACCAAGGCGCTGGCTGACGCGCAAAAAGTCACGGCGGCCAAAGAGGCTGCGTGGCGCACTGCCCTTGATGAGGCGCGCGTGGCAATCCGGCCGCAGGCCAGGAAGATTGCCGCCGCCGCAGCTGAGCGCACGGACTTCCTGCAATCCGCTTCCGCGCGAGACCTCAGCGCGTACTATCCCCTCGACGCTACCTACAAGGCACCGTTCACCCCGCTCGCCCGTGGCATTGACGGCACTCCTGTCGCAGCGCGGTCGCAGACCCGCAGCGCTGGTTTCGGCCCTCCAGGGTTGCCCGGAGGGTTCCCTCCCGGCGGCAAACTGCCACCGCTCCCCAACCTCGAAGGCCTGCCGCTGGGCGAGGGTGGGGGTCTCGGGGGTGGTGGGCCACCTTCGCCGTTCGGCAAGGTGTACTTCGGTCGGCCGGACCCCGGTCTGCCACGCCTGGCCGGCCTGGATCTCCGCATGGCGCAGCTGAAGCAGATGAGTTCAGGGGGGCCGCCCGGGGCGCTGCCGCCGGCGCTTGCGAAGCTCTTCAATCCCTTTGGACCGCCGTCGCTGCCCAGCGACCTCAACGAGGAAAAGCTCTTCTGGACCCCCTCGGGTGTCGCCGACGGCAAGCCCGGCGCGGTCCACAACGCCGTCTTTGTACCCGGTGCGAAGGGCAAGGCGATGCTGATGAACGAGTCGGTGGGCATGGCCCACCCGGGCGTCGGCTTCTTCGAGCGGACCGACCCCTTCACGCTCGACGTCTGGGTGAAGCTCAGGAAGGACAAACCCTACGATGAGGTGAACATCCTTCACAACCGTTCGACCAGCAATGTCAAGGAAGGCACGGGCTACGAGTTGCAACTGGTCGACAACCAGCTGCGATTCCGGCTGGTGCATTCCCAGCCTTACAACGCTATCGCGATCATCGCTCCGGATGCACTGCCTACGGACACATGGGTTCATATCACCGCGACCTATGACGGCAGCTCGAAGGCGGCGGGACTCAAGCTGTACGTGAACGGCAGTCCGCTTGCGACCGCCATCGAAGCCGACCAACTGACGCGTACCACCATGCCGCAGTGGCCGGTCGCGGGCGTGGGCGTGATTGGCGGCTCCAACAACGGTTTTTCCTGGGGTAAGCAGAACGGCCTCGACGAGATGAAAGGCAGTGCAATCGACGAGGTGAAGGTGTTCACCCGTGCACTGACCCCGATCGAAGTGGCCACCAATCATGACCCGGCGATGACAGCGCGGGCGAAGAAAGGTGTGGTCGAGGCCGATGTGGTTGAAATCCTGGCCGCCCGCGATCCGAAGGTGATCGCCGCCCGCGCCGATCTGACCAAGGCGCATCTGGCCGAACAGAAAGTCGAGACCCCGATCTACCAGCTGATGGTGCTCCGCGATCGCGCCCTGCCGCGCAAGACCTATGTGCTTCAGAACGGCCTCTACAATGTGCCGAGGAAGGACGAGGAGGTTCACGCCCAGGGTCTGGAGCGGGTGTTCCCCTATAAACGCAGCTTGCCGAAAAGCCGCCTGGGTCTGACAGAGTGGCTGTTCGACCGGAAGAACCCGCTGACCGCCCGGGTGTTCGTCAACCGCTTGTGGCAGGGGCATTTCGGTACCGGCATTGTCGAGACCGTCGAGGATTTCGGTACCCAGGGCTCGATTCCCAGCAATTCGGCGCTACTCGACTATCTCGCGGTGGAGTTCCAGCGCTCGGGCTGGGACATCCGGCACATGCACAGACTGATGGTGACATCGGCCACTTACCGGCAGGCGTCGACGGTCACTCCGGCCCTGTTGGAAAAGGATCCGCGCAACCTTCTGCTGGCGCGGGGTCCACGCTATCGCATGCCGGCCGAGCTGATCCGCGACAACGCGCTGTTCGCCTCGGGATTGCTGGTCGACAAGGCTGGCGGTGACGCAGTGTTCCCGTATCAACCCGAAGGAGTCTGGGCCTCCATTGGCGTGCCGGCTCCGGTCTATCCGGCCGACGTGCCGGCCGATCAGATGCACCGGCGCTCGATGTACACCTTCGTGCGCCGCAACGCCGCCTATCCGTCGCTGACGGTGTTCGACATGCCGGATCGCAATGTCTCCACGGTTGCGCGCAATGTGTCGAACACACCCCTGCAGGCGCTGGTGCTGCTCAATGACGTCCAGTACGTTGAGGCTTACCGCAAGCTTGCCGAGCGCGCGATCAAATCGGGCGCCGGCGATCAGCAGCTGGTAACACTTTTCCGGCTCGCGACCCGCCGCCGCCCCGTTCCGGCCGAACTGGACACCATGCGGGGCTATCTGGCCACGCAGACCGAGAACATGGCCAAGGCGCCGCAGGAAGTCGACAAGTTGCTGGCCGCAGGTGTGGCGCCCCGCGATCCGACCATACCGACCGCCTATCTCGCCGCCATGACCCTGACCACGGCGGTGGTGATGAACACGCCTGACGCCTATTCGCTGCGGTAAGAGGAACACCCGGCATGAAAAAGTCCGACCTGGACGCTGAACAGTTCGACCGCTTCGTCAATTTCGGTCGCCGCGCGCTGCTTGGATGCGGGGTCGGCCTGGGGGCCGTTGCTGCGGCGGAGATGCTCGGCATGACCCGGGCGCTGGGGAAGGCGGCGGCGCCCGCTTCTGGGGCCTCGGTATCCGGCCTTGCCGACAAGGGAACGCTGGGCGCTGGGCAGTTTCCGGGTAAAGCGAAGCGGGTGATCGCCCTGCACATGATGGGCGCGCCCAGTCAGGTCGACACCTTCGAGTACAAGCCGGCACTGTGGCAGATGCCGCCCAGATCGCCGACGAGCTGACCTTCATCCATTCCCTGCACACCGAGCACGTGAATCACGAGCCCGCTTCGGTCTTTATCCACACGGGATTTCAGCTTCCCGGACGTCCCGCGATGGGCGCCTGGATCAACTACGGTCTCGGCACCGACAACGCCAACCTGCCCAGTTTCGTGGTGATGAAGAGCCAGGGGGTCGGCGGAGGGGTGGCGGCCAACGTCAATATGTGGGGCGCCGGTTTCCTGCCGTCGCACTTTCAAGGGGTGGAGTTCCGTCCCGGCGCCGATCCGGTGCTGCATGTCTCCAGCCCGGACGGAATCAGCCAGACGTTGCGGCGTGAGCAGCTCGACGCCATCGACGAGATGTCCAGGACCCAGTACGGGCTCAGCGGCGACCCGGAGATCATGTCCAAAATTGCCCAGTACGAAATGGCCTACAGGATGCAGGCCTCGGTTCCCGAAGTGGCCGATATCTCCGACGAGCCCCAGTACATCCTCGACATGTACGGGCCCGATGTGCATCGGCCCGGCTCGTTCGCGCGCAATGCGCTGCTGGCCCGCCGGCTGATCGAGCGGGATGTCAAGTTCGTTCAGCTGATCCACATTGGCTGGGACAGCCACGCCCTCATCGCCACGCTGCACCCGCCGGAGTGCAAGCTTGTCGATCAGGCCCAGGCGGCTCTGGTCGCGGACCTCAAACAACGCGGCTTGCTGGACGATACCCTGGTCATCTGGGGCGGCGAGTTCGGCCGCACCTGCTACGCCCAGGGCGGCATCAACGAGCTTTCGGGCCGCGATCATCATGGCGGCAATTTCACGATGTGGATGGCCGGCGGCGGGCTGAAGCCTGGCATTGCCTACGGCAAGACTGACGATTTCAGCTACAACGTGGCCGAAAACCCCGTCTCACTGCACGACCTGCACGCAACCATGCTCCATCTGCTGGGCATCGATCACACCACGCTCACCTACCACTATCAGGGCCGCGACTTTCGCCTGACTGATGTGTTCGGCGAGGTGATCAAGCCGATTCTGGCCTGACGCCACACCGTTTCAGGAGAGCGGATTCTGCATGGATAACAAGATCGGGTCTTCCGCGTTGCCGGAACACGGCGAGCGTTATTCCACCGTCGCGGTGGCGCTGCACTGGATCATCGCGGCCGTCATCGTGCTGCAGCTCTTCCTGGGCTGGCGCATGAGCGACCTCGATGGCGCCAGCCGCAGCTTCATATTGCAGATCCACAAGTCGATCGGCATCACCATCCTGATCCTCAGCGTGGTGCGGCTGGTCTGGCGGCTGCGCAACTCTCCGCCTGCGCCCGACGCAAGTTTGAGCAGGGTCGAGCGTGTGCTGTCCACCTGGGTGCATCGCGGTTTCTACGTGGTCATGCTGGGCCTGCCACTGACCGGCTGGGCGATGATCTCCACCACCCGCGGTGGGGCCATGACCCGCCTGTTCGGCCTGATCCCCTGGCCGCCGCTGCCGTTCCTGAACCGGCTCCCCGCCGGCCCCCGGGACGCGGTATCCGGTGTATTCGAAAGCGCTCACGGCGCGCTGGTCTGGATCGCCGTGGCGCTGTTCGCCCTGCACGTCGCCGGCGCGCTCAAGCATCACTTCATCTCGCGAGATCGGGTGCTGGGGCGCATGGCCACCTGGGTGCGCCAGCCACGCCTGTTTGCCCCACGGTTCCTGGTTATCCCGGTGGTTGGAATACTGGCTGGAGCCCTGGCCTACGTGCCGCCGCTGCCCCCTGCCGCTGCGCCGCGGCCGAAGCCCATCGAGCTCGCCCAAGCCGACATCTACCTCGATGTGGTGGCGCCGGCGCTGTCGCGCCGCTGCGCGAGCTGCCACAACGATGACAGGACCCGCGGGGGTTTGTCGTTGCAGGATCACGCTGCGGTGATGGAGGGCGGGCTGCACGGCGACACCGTGGTCCCGGGAAATCCGGAGCAAAGCGAGCTTCTGCGGCGTGTCACCCTGGCGAACTCCCACGAGGAGTTCATGCCCAAGGGCGGCCGCACGCCGCTGACGCCTGAACAGGTGACGGCGATCCACTGGTGGATCGTTCAGGGCGCGCCGCGCTCGGCCGCGGTCGGTAGCCTCGAGCTGACGTCAGCGGCCCGGTCTGCACTGGCCAACATCCTCGGCTTCGCATCCGGCGAGGTGCGGGTGGCCTCCGCCGACGACGAGAATGGGGATCTGCCCCGGGTGGAGGCCGCCGACCCCAAAGCGATCGCGGCGCTGGAAGCCAGCGGCTTCGTGGTCCGCCCGGTGGCCAAGGGCGAAACGCTGCTCGACATCAACTACGCCATCCTGCAGCCCTTGTCCGAGGACCAGATCCAGATGCTTGGCGCGGTCGCGCCCCAGGTGCTGCGGCTGAGCCTGCGTCAGGCCGACGTCACCAATGCCGGGCTCAAGACCATCGCGCGGATGACCAATCTGCGCCGGCTGCGGCTCGAGTCGAACCCGATCGACGATGCGGGGGTGGCCGAGCTGCAGGGGTTGAAGGAACTGCGCTACCTCAATCTGACCGGCACCCGGATCACTGACCGTGGCCTCGTTTCGCTCGGCAGTCTGCCCAAACTGCGCAGGATCTACCTCTGGAACACCTCGATCACACCGAACGCGGCGGAGGCCTTGAGGCGCAGCCGTCCGGAGCTGTTGGTCAACGTGGGGGCACAGCTCAAGCTGCTGCCGCCGCCAGCCTCGCCCGGCGGGCCGCCGCGAGCGCACTGAAAAAGAACGCGACGCCACAAACTTCGCGCATCCCGGGTCAGCCACGCTGCGCTTCTTCGAGGGCGGCGCAGTGGGATGGCGATCGGGAGTAACATTTGTTGTCCCGCCCGGTAGCCATTCGGGCCTCGAACACGCTCTTGATACCTGAAAGGGGCACCCGGGGGGGTTATTGAACGCTGAATCGAAGCAGGCGCTCGTTGCCGGGCTGGTTGCAAGCCACGGCACGCAACTGCGCCGTTTTCTCTTCAACCGCGTCCGCAACTCGGACGATATTCCGGACATCGTCCAGGAGGCGTTCCTGCGCCTGCTGCGCGTACCCGACCACGAAGCAATTCGCTCACCCGAGGCATATCTCTTCACGGTTGCGCGGCACGTTGCGCAACAACACGCTCTGCATCAGTCGACGGCAACCCTGTCGGTCGAGCTGCAGCACATGCTCACCGAACCCGAGACAGCACCCGATCCCGCGCTGGAGGTCAGCGCCCAGCAAAGCCTTGAGGAGCTGGAACGAGCGTTGCAACGGCTTTCGCCCAAGGCGCGCGCCACATTTCTCTGGCACCGCCGCGACGGACTCACGCTCGAAGAGATCGGCGATCGTCTGGGCCTCTCCCGGGCCATGGCCAAGAAGCATCTGGCCAAAGCGCTGCTCGAATTCCGCAAACTATTGGTCGAGACGGAGTAGGGAAGCGCCAGGCTCCATGAAAACTCTCGATCCCAACAAGCTCAACACACAGATCTATTCGGAAGCCTCCGAGTGGCTGGTTGCATTCCGGACCGGCGACATCGATCCCGCCGGCCGCAGGGCATTTGCTTACTGGCTGCGCACTTCACCGGAGCATGTGCGTGCCTACCTTGAACTCGCCGTCATCTGGAATGAAGGCAGCGGCCTCGATCCCGAGCGAAAATTCGACGACGAGACGCTGGCTGGAACGGCGCTCGCGGAGGGCAACATACTTTCGCTGGATCGCCCGTCGGCGGCGCCTTCCCGCCACGTACCGGGGCCGGGGAGGGCGGGCACCCGGCTCTTCGCCATCGCCGCCAGCGTCTTCGTTGCCGTGGTCGGGGCCGGTGTCTGGCTGTGGATCCAGCGCGACCTCTATACCACCGATATCGGCGAACAACGCTCCGTCACACTGGCCGACGGCTCTCACATCGAACTGAACGTCCGCAGCAGGATCCGCATTCATTTCACCGCCACAGAACGTCGAATCGATCTTCTTGATGGACAAGCCTACTTTCACGTTGCCAAGGACAGGGCGCGACCGTTCATCGTCACCACCGATGGCACCAGCGTCCGTGCCGTAGGCACCCAGTTCGATGTGTATCGGAAAAAGAACGGCACCACAGTCACTGTGCTGGAGGGAACGGTGGCCGTGCTGTCGAGCAGCTTGCCGCTGCGGAACAGTCCTGAAACTCGCCGCCCCGGCACGGCGGCGACCCGGAACAGCGCTGAGTCCATCGAAACTGCGGAGCTCTTGCTCGCCGCCGGCGAGCAGGCCGTCATCACGGCGCAGGTCACCGAGCAACCTGCAAAGCCTGATATCGCGGCCGTCACCGCCTGGACCCGGAAAAGCCTGGTCTTCCAGTCCGCGCCACTCATCGAGGTTGCTGAAGAGTTCAACCGTTACAACCGGCGCCCACTGGTGGTTCAGAGCCCCGAGATCCACGATTTCCAGATCAGCGGAATCTTTTCGTCAGCCGACCCGTCAGCACTGCTGCGTTTTCTTGAAGCACGCCCCGGCATCGTCGTCATCGAGCGGGCGGACGACATCCTGGTCGCGCGCGAACCCTGAAATGTGGCATCGCAAGGACAATCTGAAAAATTCCCCTCCATCCGGTAGCCATTCGCGATTTCCAACGCTCTTATCCACCAGGGCGCTGCCGATTCGGACAGCCGCCGACAAGAGCTCGGTCAGAAAAAGCAGGGGGAGAATTTTCATGTACTTAGGTGCCACAACGGCGGCAGCGTGTCTGGCTGCCGCAAATCTGTCAGCCCGCGAAATCGCGGCGGCCTCGGTCCGGCGCGACACCAATATTCCGGCGCAGAATCTGGGTTCTGCCCTGGCGTATTTCGCGAAAGACCGCAATCTGCAACTGGTATACGCGTCACGGGAAGTCGACAGCCTGCGGACGCCCGGCGTCGTTGGTGCCGTAACCGCCAGCGAGGCGCTGGTGAAGCTGCTGAGCGGAACCGGTCTGACCTACCGCTACCTGGACGAACAGACGATCACGGTGCAGCCCCTCGCAACAGGCGCTGGCAGCAAAAGAAGTGGCATCCGCGGCTGGTTCGCTTCGATCGCTACCGTCCTCGGCGCAGCCGCGGCTTCACAGGCGTATGCCCAGGAGCCGACTCGAGCGGCCACCGAGACCCTCGATGAGGTTGTCGTCACGGCACAAAAGCGCCAGGAGAGCGTGCAGAGCGTGCCGCTTGCAATCACCGTGCTGCCGGCCGAGCAGCTCGAGCGTCAGGGCGTGCAGACCATTGCCGATCTGTCGCGCATGAGTTCGTCACTTGAATTCACCTCAAGCTCCGCTCCGGGCGGCGGCGCCTTTGTGCGCGGCATCGGCACGGTGTCAAACAACCTGACCAAGACCCCGACGGGCTCGGTCAGCATCGTGCTCGACGGTGTGGTGCTCGGCAATACCAACATTTCCGACATCTTCGATATCGAGCGCGTCGAAGTCCTGCGCGGCCCGCAGGGCACGCTGTTCGGCAGTTCCGTTTCGGCCGGTGTCATCAGCGTGATCACCAAGGCCCCGGATCCGGGCGCCATGAGTGTAACCGTCAACGCGGAGTATGCGTCCGGCGACCTGGGATCGGAGTATCGGCGCGGCTCGCTGCGCACTGCCGTCAATCTGCCCCTCAGCGATATCTCTGCGCTGCGCGTCGCGTTCCACAGCGACAGCAACTCTGGCCTGTTCTATAACCCCTGGCAGAATTCCTCCAGCAGCGAGCGTTCCACCGGTATGCGTGCGCGCTATCTGCTCGCACCGAGCGATGCTTTCACGATCAACCTGATCGCGGATTACAACCGTGCCGAGAGTAACGAACTACCGTTCAATACCTACCGGTACGCCCCGCCGGGCTCGGCACTGGCCACGGCGCTGGACGCCTGCGGCGTGACGGCGTCCGACTCCAACTTCGACACCTGTTCCGAGTACCACAACGTATCCACCCAGACGGATCGGGGCCTTTCGGCCCAGATCGACTGGAGCGTCCTCGGTGACGCAACGCTCACCTCGATTACTTCCTATCGCAAAGGTGACGCGGGCAGCCGCGGCGACATCATGGCGATCCCGTTCTCGATTGCGCAGAGCGCCTTTAGCGCCTCTGGGGGTTGCGGATTCGGGCCCAACCCCTGCAGACCGCTGAGCCGGATCCTGGGCGGCGGCATCAGTGCCCTGCAGACGCAGGCGCGAACGCAATATTCCGAAGAGCTGCGGCTCGCTTCGCCCTCCAACAAGCATCTCGAGTGGGTCGCGGGTCTGTACTACCAGAACTACAAGCTCGACGATGCTTCGCCGGGACTGGTGACCATCGACTTTGGCGGCGGCCCGACCGACGTCGCAGCATCCTTCTGGGCCACCGTGCGCAGCGAAGAGTACGCCGGCTTCGGCAACCTGACCTGGTATCTGAACGACGCCACGCGCCTGATCGCCGGCGCGCGCTATACGCACAGCAAGGTCAGCGAGGACCGGATCGATCCGTACTCCACGGGTACCACAAACGTCTATTCCCTCTCGACCTCGGCCTCCAAGCCATCGTGGCGCGCTGGCGCGCAGCACGATTTCAACGCCAACACGATGGCGTATGCGACGGTCTCGACGGGATACAAGGCTCCGCTGATCAACGACGACCTGCAGAATGGCCGCCAGATGTACGTTGTGAACCCGGAGCTGCCGATCAGCTACGAGCTCGGCGTCAAGCAGTCGCTGCTGGACAATCGGCTCGCCTTCAATGCAGCTGTCTTCTACGAGAAGGTGAAGGACTATCAGGGTCAGTACTGCTCGCCGAGCGGCACCGGTACGATTCTGTGCCTGCCCACCAGCGTGTCGTCGGTGGTCACCAAGGGCATCGAACTCGATGTATTCGGTCGGCCCATCAAGGGTCTGACCGTGAATCTCTCGGCCATCTACAATCCCGCCGAGTTTCCGGGCGGCTATCTGGGCTCCGACGGCTCCGATCTGGGCGGCAAGCAGCTGTACTATGCGTCGAAGACCAAGGCCACGCTGTCGGCGGAACAGACCGTGCCGCTGACGGAACGATATTCCTTCGTCATCGGTGCCGACTACACCTATCGTTCCGAGCAGCTGCAGTACACCTCGAGCCGGCCGGAATTCGTCGTGCCCGCGACGAATCTGTTCAACGCACGACTCGGTATACGCGCGGCCAGCAACTGGTCGCTCTATGTCTTCGGTCGCAACCTCGGCGACGAACACTTCACGCGTTCGCTGTCCACGACCGCATTCCAGGTGGGTGGCCTGACGCAGACGTTTGATGCCAGCAGCAGGCGGCTGGTGGGCGTGCAGCTGGAGGCGAAGCTCTGACGGAGGTCTTGCGCGTCTTCTGAACAGCCCTGCTGGCGGGTATCCGCCAGCAGGGCTAGAGTCGGCCATCCGGAGCGTCATTCAGGGGGCCGCCATGCTGCGTCTGAAGATCAACGGGCGGGAGCATGTCATCGAGCAGACACTCGATGAATCCACGCCACTGCTGTGGGTACTGCGCGATCAGCTGGGGCTGGTGGGCACCAAGTTCGGTTGCGGCGGCGGCTTCTGCGGCGCCTGCACCGTGCATATCAATGGTGCGCCGACGCGTTCCTGCCAGCTGCGCGCCGCCGACATGGCGGATCTTGAAGTCACCACCATCGAAGGTCTGGCTGGTCCGGACGGCCGGCTGCATCCGCTGCAGCAGGCCTGGATCGATCATGACGTGCCGCAATGCGGCTATTGCCAGGCTGGCCAGCTGATGAGCGCTGCGGCGCTGCTGCGCGAGAAGCCGCAGCCCAGCGACGCCGATATCGATGCCGCGATGAGTGGCAACCTGTGCCGCTGCGGCACCTACACCCGCATCCGCAAGGCCATTCACAGCGCCGCCGCGGCGGGCCGGAGGCGCACATGAATGCGCGCCTTGAACCACTGACCGATCACAGCGTGGCAGCGCTGATGCGCCAGGCCGAAGGCCATGGCAGCGTAATGCCGGTATCGCGCCGCGAATTCCTGACCGTCTCCGCGCTGGCTGGGGGCGGCATGCTGGTGATGCTGGGCACGCGTGGTGTCGCGCAAGCGCCGCCGGGAGGTGGGCCGCCCGGTGCGCCGCGTCCGGTGCAATCGCTGGCGCCCAATGCCTTCATCCGCATCGAACCCGACGGCGCCATCCGCATCCTGTCGGCGCGTCCCGATATCGGACAGGGCATCAAGACTTCCTCGGCGATGACCATCGCCGAAGAACTGGACGCCGACTGGTCGCGTGTCACCGTCGAGCAGGCGCCGGTGGATGCCTCGATCTACGGTTCGCAGAACGTCGGCGGTTCGCGCTCCACGCCGATGAGCTGGGATCCATTGCGCCGCTGCGGCGCCACGGCGCGTGCACTGCTGGTCGCGGCGGCGGCGCAGAGCTGGGGCGTGCCTGTCCCGGAATGCCGTACCGCGGCCAGCGTAGTGACGCATGTGCCCAGCGGCCGCCAGCTGGGTTACGGCGAGCTGGCGTCGCGTGCCGCGGCATTGCCGCCGCCCGATCCGGCGTCGCTGTCGCTGAAGCCGCGCAGCGAATACCGCATCGTCGGCACCCCGGTCGCCAGCGTCGACAATCGCAGCATCGTCACCGGTATGCCGCTGTACGCCATGGATGTGCGACTGCCCAACCTGCGCTACGCCGCGCTGCTGCGTGCGCCTGCATTGCGGGCCATACCGGTGTCCGGCAATTACGCTGAGGTGAAACGCCTGCCAGGCGTGCGCGATGTGTTCACCATCGAGGGCGCCGGCAATGGCGGCGGCGAAGCCATTGCCGCCGTGGCGGTGATTGCCGATTCCACCTGGGCCGCCTTCACGGCACGCAATGCGCTCAAGGTGCAATGGGATCGCAGCAAGGCGTCCACCGACAGCTGGAGCCAGGCCGGGCGCCGGGCCCGCGAACTGGCCAAGACGCGCGGCAGCCAGGTACTGCGCAGCGATGGCGATGTGAATGCCGCCTTCGCTTCGGCACAACGCACCGTGGAAGGTTTCTACAGCTACCCGTTTCTTTCGCATGCCACGCTCGAGCCGCAGGTGACAACGGCGTGGATGCATGATGGTGGCATTGAAATGTGGGCGCCGGCACAGACCGTGGATGTGGCGCGGCCATGGATCGCGCAGCTGCTGGGTTTGCCGCTGGAGAAGGTCACCGTGCATCTGCCGCGCATCGGCGGCGGTTTCGGCCGGCGGCTGATGTACGACTTCATGACCGAGGCGGCGCTGGTGGCGAAGCGTGTCGACGGTCCGGTGAAGCTGGTGTGGAGCCGCGAAGACGATCTGCAGTACGACTACTACCGCGTGGGTGGCTTCCATGCGCTGAAGGGCGCCGTCGATGCGCAGGGCAAATTGTCGGCCTGGCAGAATCACTTCATCAGCTTTTCAGCCGATGGCACCAGTCCTGCCTCGGGCGGCAACATGGAGCCGGCTGAGTTTCCGCTCGGCGCTCTGGCCAATGTGCATCTGAGCCAGACGCTGCTGCCGCTGCGTACGCGCACCGGTCCGTGGCGCGCGCCGCGCTCCAATGGTCTGGCCTTTCCGTCGCAGAGTTTCATTCATGAACTGGCGGTGGCCGCCAGGCGCGATCACGTGGAATTCCTGCTGGAACTGTTCGCCGGCATGCCGCAGAGCAGTGGTCAGGGACTGGATCCGGCGCGCGCCGCCGCCGTGATCAGGCTGGCGGCCGAAAAATCCGGCTGGGGCAAGAAGGTGCCGCGTGGTCGCGGACGCGGCATGGCGTTCTACTTCTCGCATGCCGGGCACTTTGCCGAGGTGGCCGAGGTCAGCGTCGATGCGCAGCGCAAGCTGACCGTGCATCGCGTGACGGTGGCCGGCGATATCGGGCTGATCGTCAATCCGCTGGGTGCCGAGCAGCAAGTGCAGGGCTCGGTGATCGATGGCTTGAGCGCGATGATGGGCCAGCGCATCACCTTCGAGGGTGGCGCCGTGCAACAGACCAATTTCGGCGACTATCCCTTGCTGCGCATCGCGGCAACGCCAGTGATCGACGTGCACTTCGTCCGCAGCGACGCGGCGCCCACCGGCGTCGGCGAACCAGCGCTGCCGCCGCTGGCGCCGGCGGTGTGCAATGCCATCTTTGCGGCCACCGGCGTCCGCGTCCGCGAATTGCCGTTGTCTCTGGCCGGTTACAGCGCCTGAAAGCGTGATGACATGCCCGTGACATTGGCGGGCAGGTCGCCGACTACGCTTGGCAGCCATGATGCTGCGCGAGCTCCAGGTCCTGCATGCCGATCAGGCCGTGGCGCAGTTGCCCGAGGCGCTGGTGCACGCCGCTGCCGATGGGCGCGCCTTCGTCATTCACACCTGCCAACGGCTGGTCGTCGTCAGCTGCGGCCGCGAATCGCGCGATGTATTGAGCCCGCTGCTGGAAGCGGCAACAGAGGTGCACGAAGGTCCGCGCGCCTATGCCTTCCTGCTGCGTCTGGCCTGCGGACTGGAAAGCCGGTTGCCGGGTGAAACCGAAGTGCTGGGTCAGCTGAAGCAGTGCTGGGTCGCTTTCGAAGCTTCGCGCTCGCTGCTGGCGCAGCAGCTCAGGCCATTCATGCAATCGCTGTTTCGTGACGTGAAGGATGTGCGGTCGCGCTTCCTGTCCGGTCTGGGCAGCGCGTCCTATGGTTCGTTGGTGCGCCGGTTGCTCGATGCGCCGGGCGCGCCGGGGCCGGTGCTGCTGATTGGCGCCGGGCAGCTGGCCGAGTCGGTGGCGCCCTGGCTGCGCGGCAGCGAGTTGTGGATTGCCAACCGCAGCGAGCAGCGCGCGCAGCAGCTGGCCGGTCGTCTGCGCCAGCGCAATCCGGATCGTCCGGTGCGGGTGATCGAAAGCGGCGCCGAGGCAGAACTCGCGGCGTGGCGCGCGGCCCGCGATGTGGTGGTGTGCGTGCCCGGCGATGCTGCGCTGGATGTCGCTCGCGCGCAGGCCTGGCGCGCGCCGCGCGCGCAACGCGGCCAGCTGATCCATCTGGGCATCGATGACAGTGGCGATGCCAGCGACTGGGCCGGCGCGCCGGCCATGTTGAACCTGAGTGCGCTGTATGCGCTGCTGCGACAGCACGACGAACTGCGCCGTGCCCAGCTGGCGCGCGCCGAGCGCGCCTGCACCGAGCGCTCCTTGCTGCGCGCTCTGGGCCACAGCGATTCCGAGCCGCACGGCTGGGAAGACCTGGTCGGCATCCACAGTCTCGTTTCCTGATCCGATGACCTCGCGGTTGCTGCGGCTCGGTACCCGACGTTCGGCGCTGGCGCGCGCGCAGAGTGGCGCGGTGGCGCGCCGGCTCGAGCAGCTGCATCCGGGGTTGCGCGTCGAGCTGGTGGGCATCGATACCCGCGGCGACCGCATCCTCGATCAGCCGCTGTCGCAGGTGGATGGCAAGGAATTCTTCACCGCCGAGATCGACGCGGCGCTGCTGGCCGGCAGCGTCGATCTGACCGTGCATTCGTTCAAGGACCTGGCATTGCAGCGGCCGGCCAACCTGCATCTGGGTGCGGTGCCGGCGCGCGAGAATCCGCGCGACATCGTGCTGTTCGCTGCCGATGTGCACCAGCAGATCGCTCGCGGCGCGCGGTTGCGCATCGGCTCGTCGGCGCCGCGCCGCGCGGCCTTCGTGCCCGCCTTTCTGCGGCAGGCGCTGCCCGGCGGCGCCGATGTGCAACTGGTTGAATTGCGCGGAAATATCGACGGTCGCGTGCGTCGCCTGCGCGAGCCGCGCGGCAGCGAGCGGCAGCTGGATGGTGTGGTGCTGGCCTTCGCCGGCCTGTCGCGACTGTGGCAGGACCCGGGCGAGGGTGGCGCGCTGCTGCGCGAGCTGCTGGCCGGACTGCCGCGCATGCTGCTGCCACTGACGGCCTGTCCCGCGGCGCCGGCGCAGGGCGCGCTGGCCATCGAATGCCGCGCCGATGACGATGCCACGCGCGCACTGCTGCGGACCATCGACGATGCCGCCACGCGCGCCGCCGTTGCCGCTGAACGCCTGCTGCTGGCCGAACGCGGTGGCGGTTGCCATCAGCGCTTCGGTGCCACACAGCGTACGGTGCCGGGGTTGGGCACTCTGCTGTACACGCGCGAGGGCGATGCAGCCGGCGGTGCCGGGCAGGGCGAACTGAACTGGCATGCCGAAGCAGCGCTGGCGCCGGCGCAGCAGGTGCGGTCGGTCTGGGATGGCAGTCGTCTGGCCGGTGAGGGCGCGCGCGAAACCACTGCCGCCGCGGCTGATTGCGCGACCGCATTGGCAACGGCGCCTGCCGCATTCATCGCGCATCGTCATGCATTGCCCGTCGTTGCACAGTCGGTGTTGCAGGCAGCGCGGCAGGTGTGGGTACCGGGCACCGACACCTGGTTTGCGCTGGCAGCCCGCGGCCTGTGGGTGGAAGGTTGCGCCGAAGGTCTGGGTTTCGAAACCCTGCGCACCACGCTGGCCGAGCCGCTGCTGCAATTGCCACCCTCCGGCCAGTGGCTGGTGCTGACGCATGTCGAGGCCGCATCGGGCTGGCGTGAGGGGCAGGTGCTGGCCACCTATCGTCACACTGTCGCGCCTGCTGCAGACGAGGCCGCGACGGTGGCGGCCATCGCGACGGCCTCGCATCTGTACTGGCACAGCGGTGCGCAGTTCGAGCGTTGGGGGAAACATGCCGGGGCAGAAGCCCATCACGCCTGCGGTTTCGGGCGGACTGCCGCAAGGCTGCGGAATGCAGGTATTGTGCGCCTGGCAGTATTTCCGTCAGCGCGCGAATGGCGCACCTGGGTGGGTGCATGAATCTGGCCAGACTTCCCAAGGGGCAGGGCAATCTCAGCGTGCTGCCGGTACGGCGCACGCGCTGGATCGCCGCCATCGTCGGGCTGTGGCTGGTGCTGTTGCTGGCGCTGGCGGCGTGGTGGACCACACTGGTGTTCCAGCAGGCGCAGCGCATCGTCGAGCTCGAAGCTGCGATGGGCAATGTCGGCGACGCGCTGGTGCGCTGGGAGCGCACGCGGCTGATGCTGGTCGGTGAGTCATCCTTCTTCCTGTTCCTGCTGTTGGCGCTGTCGGCGGGCCTGGCCTGGCTGTACTGGCGCGAGAATCTGCGTGCCCGCAGCATGCAGGCCTTTTTCGCCTCGGTGACGCATGAGTTGCGCACGCCGCTGACCAGTATCCGCCTGCAGGCCGAGGCCATCGCCGAGGGCGAACAGCGCGCCGAGCTGGCGCAGCGGTTGCTCGAGGATTCGCACCGGCTGGAGCTGCAGATCGATCGCACGCTGGAGCTGGCGCGCATCGAAGGCGGCGGACCGCTGGCCGAACAGGCCATTCCGCTGCACAGCTGGCTGGAACGCGTGGCCGCCGACATCTGCGCAGTCTATGAAGAGCGCATCGATCTCGAGGTGCAGCTGGACCCGCAGCTGCCGGCCATCCAGGCCGACTCGGCTGCCGTGCAGATGATTCTGCGCAACCTGGTCGAGAACTCGGTCAATCACGCCAATGTCAGTCCGGTGCGCGTGCAGCTCGCCGCGCGCGCCAACGGCGGCGAGGTGTCGCTGGATTACCAGGACAATGGTCGCGGCGTCGAAGGCGATGTGCAGCAGCTGGGTCGCCTGTTCGGTCGTGGTGCGGCGTCGCGCGGCACCGGCATCGGCCTGTACCTGGTGCGCGCGCTGATGGAGCGCATGGGGGGTCGCGTGCAGTTCCACAGCGTGCCCGGCAGCGGCCTGCGCGTGCTGTTGCACTTCAAGGCCGCGCAGGATTGAGCATTTGGGCGCGCGCATCCTGATCGTCGAAGACGAACGCAATGTGGCGGAAACGCTGGCCGAGCGGCTCAGCGCCGCTGGCTACGAGGTACGTCTTGCCGACAGCGCCGCCGCGGCGCGCCGCGCCATCGAGGGTCCGGCATTGCAGTTGCTGCTGCTGGATGTGGGACTGCCCGATGGCAACGGCTTCGACCTGGCCGGCGAGTTGCGTGCGCGGCAGCCGGCTGCCGCAGTGATATTCCTCACTGCGCGCGGCAATCCAGAGGATCGCGTGCGCGGACTGGAGCTCGGCGCCGACGACTACCTGACCAAGCCATTCCATTTCCGCGAACTGCTGTTGCGCATCCAGAACTGCCTGAAGCGCGCGCAGGATCTGGCGCAGCTGCCCGGCGAGATGCGCGGCACCGTGCGCATCGGCCGCGCGCGCGTGGACTTCGAACGCTTTGCCGCCGAGGTCAACGGCGTGTGGCAGCCGCTGACGCACAAGGAGTGCGCCGTGCTGCGCCTGCTGGCCAGTCGTGCCGGCAAGGCTGTCAGTCGCGATGAAATCCTCGATCGCGCCTGGTCGGCCGATGAATTTCCGACCTCGCGCACCGTGGACAATTTCATCGTGCGACTGCGCAAGCTGGTTGAAGAGAATGCCGCCGATCCGCAGGTGATCCGCAGCATTCGTGGTGTGGGTTATCTGCTGACGGAGATTGCACGTGACTGAAACCTTGTTGGCCGCGGCGCTGGCGCGACGCAATACCGGTCGGCCCCCGGTGTGGTTCATGCGCCAGGCCGGGCGTTATCACAGCCACTATCAGCAGCTGCGGGCGCGCCACGATTTCATCGAGTTGTGCAAGAACCCGCAGCTGGCGACCGAAGTGACGCTGGGCCCCATCGAGGATTTTGGTTTTGATGCGGCCATCCTGTTCTCCGATCTGCTGTTTCCGCTCGAAGCCATGGGCATGGGGCTGAGCTATGAACCGGGTCCGAAGCTGGGCTGGCATCTGCGTGAAGTGGCGGATCTGAAGAAGCTGCAGGGCGGCGCTGCGCGCGCGACACACATGGAGTTCCAGGCCGAGGCGCTGCGTCTTCTGAAGCAACGTCTGCCGGCCAGCTGCGGGCTGATCGGCTTTGTTGGCGGGCCGTTCACGCTGTATGCCTATGCCGTGGCCGGTTCGCATGAGGGCTTCGCGCGTCGTGGTCTGGCAGGTCTCGACGACGGGCTGTATCAGGGCTTCTGCGAGCAGCTGATTCCGCTGCTGGTGGCCAACATGGTGCTGCAAGCCCGGGCGGGCGCCGATTGCGTGGCATTGTTCGACACCGCCGCAGGATCAGTGGAAGCGGCGCGGTTTGCCTCGCATGTGGTCACGCCGTTGGCGCAGGTGGTGGCGGAGTTCCGCAAGGTTTGCCCGGACACGCCGCTGATCTACTACTCGCGCGACACCGGACCGGCCCACTGGGCGTATCTGACCGGCATCGATCTGCAATGCCTGGGCGTGGACTGGCGTCATGATCTGGCAGCCACGCTGCGCGCGCAGACGCCGCGCTGGGCGCTGCAGGGAAACATCGATCCCGAATGGCTGCATCTGCCGCCGGTGGAGCTGGAAACCCGTGTGCGCGCAGTGTTCGCGCGTGTGCGCTCGCTGCCGCCAGAGGTGCGGGCAGCCTGGGTGTGCGGTCTGGGTCACGGCGTGCTGCAGCAGACGCCTGAAGACAATGTGCGCCGTGTGCTGCGCATCCAGCGCGAGATGTTTGCGTGAATGTGGCGTTGAACCTGCATCACGCGGCGACGACAGATCCGTTGATCGCCAAGTACGATGTCGCCGGCCCGCGCTACACCTGCTATCCCACGGTGCCGTACTGGGACAGCACTCCCGATGAAGCCAGCTGGCTGCAGCATCTGGAACGCGCCCTGCAGGGCGGCGAAGGCGCGGCCATCTATGTGCATCTGCCGTTCTGCCGACAGCTGTGCACTTTCTGCGGCTGCCACACGCGCATCGCGCGTACGCATGCCGTGGTTACGCCCTACATCGACGCGCTGCTGGCCGAATACGCCCTGTATCGCCAGCGTCTCGGCGTGGCGCGACCTCATATCGGCGAACTGTATCTGGGTGGCGGTACGCCCACCTTCCTGACGCCGGAGGAACTGGAACGCCTGCTGGGCGGCCTGCTGTCAGCCGCGGATCCGGTGCATGGCGCGCGGTTCTCCGTCGAGGTGGACCCGCGCGTCACACATCGCCGGCAGCTGGAAGTGCTGGCACGGCACGGCTTTCGGCGCATCAGTATCGGCGTGCAGGACTTCGATCCCCGTGTGCAAGAAATCGTCAATCGCGAGCAGAGCGAAGCGCAGGTGCGCGCCGTGACCGAAGCGGCACGCGAGCTGGGCTTTGACAGCGTGAGCTTCGATCTGATTTATGGCCTGCCACTGCAGACCCACCTCAGTGTTGAAGCCACGATGGATGCCGTGTGCCGACTGCGTCCGGATCAGGTGGCGCTGTATGGTTATGCGCACGTGCCGTGGATCAAGCCAGGCCAGCGCCGTTTCACCGAAGCCGATCTGCCGGAAGGCCATGAACGTCGCGCGCTGTATGAGCTGGCGCGCCAGCGGCTGCAGGCCGAGGGCTATGCCGGGATAGGCTTCGATCACTTCGCGCTGCAAGGCGATGCGCTGTGGCAGGCCGCGCAGTGCGGCACGCTGCACCGGAATTTCATGGGCTATTCGGCAATTCCGACCCGACCGCTGCTGGGCCTGGGCGTGTCGGCCATCGGCGATGCCGGCGACGCCTTCGTGCAGAACGACAAGGATCTGCTGTCGTATCAGCAGCGCGTTGCCGAAGGCGAATTGCCCATCCAGCGTGGCCATCTGCTCGGTGCGGAAGATGTCGTGCTGCGCCGGCATATCCTGCGGCTGATGACGCAGCTGGCGACGTCGTGGGACGGCGAGGACTACACGCCATATCTGGCTGAGGTGCCGGCACGACTGGCTGAGTTTGCATCGGATGGCCTGATCGAACTGCAGACCAATGGACTGCGTGTCACATCGCTCGGCCGCGCCTTCCTGCGCAATATCTGCATGGCCTTTGACGCGCGCATGGCACGGCAGAATCCCGGCAAGGCGCTGTTCAACCATTGAGCCCGTCGGCTGGTTGGGTCAGCAGCTCACGGCAGCGCGCGGTTCAGAAATTTTCTGCGAAAATTTCTGCCGTCCCCTCGCGGCCGCCGGCATCTCGCAAGGCTAAAGCATTGCTCGATGCTGTTCGGCGTCCGCTCGGCGCGCCGCAATTCGCTGCTGACCCAACCAGCCGACGAGCTCAACGGACTGAGCAGTCTCTCGCGGTGTTCTGTGCTGAGCAGCGCAAAGCGAGGGAATGGCCGTAGGCCATGCGCCGCCATGAGCTGTTCACCTCAGCTCGACAGCGGACGCATCACCACTCAGTACGGCTTCATCACCACCAGCAGGATGATGGGAATCACGATCAGCAGCGGCGTCTCATTGAACAGCCGCAACTGCCAGGGTTTGGGCAACGGCTTGCCGGCATTGATGCGCAGCAGGAAGCGGCGACACAGGTAGTGATACACCAGCAGCACGCCCACCAGTATCAGTTTCAGTTTCAGCCACGTGCCGGAGAAGCCATAGGCCAGCACCAGCCAGAGGCCGAAGAACATTGCGAATATTCCCATCACCGTCATGAAGCCATACAGCCGCATGGCCATGGTCTGCAGGCGGCGTACGTCTTCACCGGCGCGGCTGCCTTCGGCGTAGTGGACGAAGATGCGGGGCAGGTAAAAAATCCCGGCGAGCCAGGCGATGACGCCCAGCAGGTGGAACGATTTCAGCAAGAGCATGCGCTAGCTTAGCCCAGCGGGGCCGCGGCCAGCTACACTGCGCCGCCGCGACATGCGTTCCGGCCAGCATGGATTCACCCATCACAACACCCGAACGACCAGGGGCTGATTCCGGGACCGCGCCGCCTTGGCTGCGGTGGCTGGCGGCCTTGCCGTATCCGTTGTTGCATGCCCTGGCAGGCACGCTGGCCTGGATTGCGCGCGTGCCGTTGCGCTTCCGGGTGCGCTATGGACGCGAGAACCTGCAGCGCTGCTTTCCGCAGATGACGCCCCGCGAACTGCGCCTGGCCATGGCGCGCCACTACCGCGCCATCGCCGATACCGTGCTGGAAATGACCAAGCTGGCGACGATGAGCGAAGCGGAGCTGTGCCAGCGCGTGGCGCTGCGCAATGCGGAGCTGGTGCATGCCGAGCTGGCCGCGGGCCGGCCGGTGATGCTGCTGTCGGCGCATCAGGGCAACTGGGAATGGCTGCTGCAGCGCGCGGCGGTGGAGTTCAGGTCCACGCCGTATTTCGGCGCCTACAAGCCGCTGCGCAGTGCGCGCTTCGATCGCGATCTGCTGTGGCTGCGGCAGCGTTTCGGTGCGCACATGGTGGCCGCCAAAGGGCTGATGCGTCCGCTGTTGCGTGCCAGGGGACCGCATGCGGTGGCCATGCTGGCCGACCAGGTGCCGTTGACCAGTCCGTCGCGCGTCTGGCTGCCCTTCATGGGTCAGCCCACGGCCTTTTATCCCGGGCCGGCCGAGATTGCGCGACGTTTCGGCTACTCGGCCTTTTTCTTTGCCATGCGTCCCACCGGCCCGGCGCGCTATGAAGTGGCCATCCTGCCGCTGGCATTGGCCGCGGAACAGGTGGATGTGGAAGAGTTCACGCGGCGCTATGCGGCGCTGCTCGAGCAGCAGCTGCGCGAACGTCCGTGGGACTGGGCCTGGGGGCACCGGCGCTGGAAGATCGTGCCGCCCGGCATCGAACCGCCCGACGCCGATTAGCCGTCGAAGTCCACCGACGCAGTACCCAGCCCCGCAAACTCAATCTGCGCGCGCTGTCCGACATCCAGCCAGCGGATGCCGTTGAAGCTGCCGGTGGTCACTACATCGCCGGCACGCAGACCGATGCCACGCGCCGCCAGATGATTGGCAAGCCCGAGCAGCGGCATCAGCGGGTCGCCGAGCGGATGACCGCCGCGCCCTTCATGCTGCAGCTCGCCATCGATGCGCAGGCGCAGTGGCAACTGCGTCAGGTCCAGATCGCGCCAGTCATGGCAGGGCGGGCCCAGCACCAGAGCTTCGCTGACAAGACCGTCTGCCAGTTTGTCCAGCGAGGGCACACTGGCATTATCGACGAAGCGCGACGCACAGATCTCGATGACGGCATGCGCGCAGTCCACGGCATCGAGCACTTCGGCGCGCCGATACAGCGCGCCAGGCCGCGGCGGCAACGCCTGCCGCAAACGAAACGCAAGCTCGGGTTCGATGCCGAAGCGGCGCGTGCCACGGGTCGCGGTGGTGGCCGGCGTGAGGCGCGCCGGCGAGTCCAGCAGCATGCCGGCCACGATGGGCGCCGACAGCATGGCGCCGCCATCGAGCATGGTGGCCTTCCAGCCGCCACCACGCGCCTGCAGCTGGCCCAGTACGGCCTGCTGGATGGCATAGGCTTCATCTTCGTTGCGAGGTGCCAGCGTGGCCGGCAACGCTGCAATCGGGGCGGTCTGTCCGCGGCGGATGGCTGCCAGCAAGATGGCAGCGGCTTCGATGTTGCTGGATGGCATGGCGCGATTCTAGCTGCCACGCGCCCTTGTGCCACCGGCATTGATTCGCCAGAATGCGCCGCAATCATGAAGCCGGCCTTGAGCGTCGTCATTCCCGTCTGCAACGAAGAGCTCAATGTGCAACCGCTGGCCAGCGAGATTGCCGCGGCGCTTCGTGGCACCGACATCGAAATCCTGTTCATTGACGACGGCAGCACCGATGGCACCGCGGCCGCGGTGCGCGCGGCGCGCGCCGTGAATCCTGCCATTCGCCTGCTGCGGCATTCCAGGCGCAGCGGCCAGAGCTCGGCACTGTGCAGCGGTTTTCGCGCGGCGCGTGC
>JAIBJM010000051.1 GCA_020029535.1 Gammaproteobacteria bacterium
GAACACGCCGACGCCGACGATGTCCTTGATCGTGTAGTAGGGATGGAACGGGATGCCGTCCACCGGCTTTCCATCCGGACCCTTGTTTTCCTTGATTTCGATGCCGTCCGGGTTATTGGAACCCACCTGCCGCAATGCCACCAGATGCAGCGTGACCAGCAGGATGATGGCCAGTGGCACCGCCACGACGTGCAGCGCGAAGAAGCGGTTCAGCGTCGCATCGGCAATGCCGTAATCGCCGCGGATCCATTCCACCAGCCCCGGTCCGAACACCGGAATGGTGCTGAACAGGTTGACGATGACCTGCGCCCCCCAGTACGACATGTTGCCCCATGGCAGCACATAGCCCATGAAGGCCTCGGCCATCAACGCCATGTAGATCAGCATGCCGAAGATCCACAGCAGTTCGCGCGGCGCCTTGTACGACCCGTACAGCAACGCCCGGAACATGTGCAGATAGACCACGACGAAGAAGGCCGATGCGCCGGTCGAATGGATGTACTGGATCAGCCAGCCGTATTCGATTTCGCGGCGGATGAATTCGATCGAATCGAAGGCCGTGGTCTCGCCGACCTTGTAGAACATGGTCAGGAAGATGCCTGACAACAGCTGGATCACCAGCACCACCAGCGCCAGCGAGCCGAAGAAGTACCAGATGTTGAAGTTCTTCGGCGCGTAGTACTCGAGCAGCTGCTCGCGGAGGAGACTCTCGGCCGGGAAGCGCTTGTTGAGCCAGCCCCAGAATCCGGGCTTGGTGGTCTGATCGGCGGGGGCCATCACGCGGCTCCCGCGGCGCCATCGACGCCGATGGTCAGCGTCTCGCCGTTGATGCTGTAGGGCGGAATGCGCAGGTTGGCCGAAGCCGGCGAACCTTCGAAAACGCGACCGGCCAGATCGAAGCGCGAGCCGTGGCAGGGACAGAAGAAGCCGCCCGGCCAGTCGGCGCCAAGGGCTGCTTCGCCGGGTTCGAAATGCTGCTTGGGCAGGCAGCCCAGATGCGTGCAGGTGCCGATCAGCACCAGCAGATCGGCGCGCCGCGAGCGCATTTCGTTCTTCGCATACTCGGGCTGCTCCGACGCGGCCGATTGCGGATCCTTGAGCTTCGCATCGTTGACCGACAGTTTTTCCACCAGTTCAGACGGCCGGCTGACGATGTAAATCGGCTGCTTGCGCCACACCACTGTTACCAGCTGGCCCGGCTGCAGCTTGCTGAGATCGAAATCCAGCGGTGCACCCATGGCGCGCGCGCGTTCGGAGGGCTTCCACGAGGCCACAAAAGGCGTCGCCGCCACCACCACACCGACCGCCGCCGTGGCACTGGTGGCCACGGTCAGAAATTTGCGGCGGCTGAGATCCACCGCGGCGTCATCGGCCACTACACCGGCATCAGTCATCTGTCGCTACTCCGCTCCCAATATGAACCGCGCTCAGGCCGGTCCTCATGGCTACGATTTCCGTCGGGAAGTGTCGCATTATACACAACCAACATGTTCTTCCCGGTCCTGCCTCAATCCTCAACATGAATCTCCAGCAACTCGGTCGTGGTGCGATCTTCCTGGCCGGCGCAGTGGTGGGCGGGCTGGCATTGGCGTTCGTGGCGGTATTCCTGCGTCCCGAGCTGTTGCCGGCGCGCACCACTTTGCCCGCGCCGGCGGCGACCGAACAGCCCGTGCAGAGCATCCAGCCACCGCAGCCGGCGCCCGCCACCGGCAGCGCCACGACCCCTGGTTCGTCACCGCACGGCTTTGCCGGCGCCGTCAAACGCGCCGCGCCATCGGTAGTCAACATATATACGGCCCGCGTGGTGACCGAGCGGGTGCAGCCCAGCGCCATCGAGCAGCTGTTCGGCGACCTGTATCCGCGCTACCGGCAACGCGTGCAGAACGCGCTGGGCTCGGGCGTGATCGTCGATGCCGCCGGCCATGTGGTCACCAACAACCACGTGATTGCCCAGGCCAGCAGGATCAATGTGCAGCTGGCGGACGGCCGGGTCACCGCCGCCACCATCGTCGGCCGCGATCCGGATACCGATCTGGCGCTGCTAGCCATCAAGCTGCCGCAGCTGCCGGTGATGCCACTGGGGCGCTCGGACCGCGTGCAGGTGGGCGACGATGTGCTGGCCATCGGCAATCCGCTCGGCCTGCAGCAGACGGTGACCCACGGCATTGTCAGCGCCACCGGCCGCAGTCAGCTGGGCGTGGCCACCTTCGAGAACTTCATCCAGACCGACGCAGCGATCAACGAAGGCAATTCCGGCGGCGCGCTGATCAACGCCGATGGCGAACTGGTCGGCATCAACACCGCCGTGATAGCCAAGAACATGGACGCCACCGGCGTGGAAGGCATCGGCTTCGCCATTCCGGTCAATCTGGTGCGCGGCGTGATGGCGGAGCTGTTGAAGCAGGGCCGCGTGATCCGCGGCTGGATCGGCATCGTGCCCGAGGACGTACCCGAACCGCAGGCCAAACAGTTGGGGCTGGCGCAGGGTGGCGTCGTGGTCATCAATCTGTTCGTCAACAGTCCGGCGCTGTCGGCGGGCATCCGCCCCGGCGACATCGTGCTGGAGGTGGCGGGCCGCGCCGTATCCAGCGCGCAGGACACACTGGCCAGGCTGGCCGACCATCGGCCCGGTTCGACGGTTACGCTACGCGTGCTGCGCGGCACCCGCCCCATCAACGTGGATTGCAGGATCGGCGAGAAGCCTGTCAGCGCCGGCCAGCGTTAATTCGGCACGCGGCGGATCTGCGCACCCAGCTGCGCCAGCTTTTCCTCGATGGCCTCGTAACCACGATCGATGTGGTAGATGCGCTCGATATCGGTACGGCCTTCGGCGACCAGGCCGGCCAGCACCAGGCTGGCTGAAGCGCGCAGATCGGTGGCCATCACCGGCGCCGCAGTCAGACTGCGTACACCGTGAATGATGGCGGTATTGCCCTCGAGCCGGATCTCGGCGCCCATGCGGCGCATTTCCAGCATGTGCATGAAGCGGTTTTCGAAGATGGTTTCGACGATGGTGCCCACGCCCTCGGCCACCGTGTCCAGCGCCGCGAACTGCGCCTGCATGTCGGTGGGAAAGGCCGGATACGGCGCGGTGCGCACATCGACAGCGCGCGGTTGCCGGCCGCGCATGTCCAGCTCGATCCAGTTGTCACCGATGCCGATGGTGGCGCCCGCCTCGCGCAGCTTGGCCAGCACCGCGTCGAGATGCTCGGGGCGGCAGCCCTTCAGCCGCACATGGCCGCGCGTGATGGCAGCGGCCACCAGGTAGGTGCCCGCCTCGATGCGATCGGGCAGCACTTCATACGCAGTGCCGTGGAGCTTTTCCACGCCCTGCACCACGATGCGATCGGTGCCCGCGCCCTGGATCTTCGCGCCCATCGCGATCAGGAAATTGGCCAGGTCGATCACCTCGGGCTCACGGGCGGCGTTCTCCAATACTGTTTCACCCTCGGCCAGCGCGGCAGCCATCATCAGGTTCTCGGTGCCCGTGACCGTCACGGTGTCCATGACCAGCTGCGCGCCGCGCAACCGGCCGGCACGCGCGCGGATGTAGCCGCCTTCGATGTGGATGTCGGCACCCATGGCCTGCAGGCCGGCGACATGGATGTTCACCGGGCGCGCGCCGATGGCACAGCCGCCGGGCAGTGACACATCCGCCTTGCCGAAGCGCGCCAGCAGCGGCCCCAGCACCAGGATCGAGGCGCGCATGGTCTTGACCAGTTCATACGGCGCAAAGCAATCGCGCGTGGTAGTGCCATCCACCTCGATACGCATGCGCTCATCGACGGTGACCGTCACGCCCATGCGCGCCAGCAGCTCGATCATGGTGGTGACATCCTGCAGATGCGGCACATTGCCGATGATCACCGGACCGTCGGCCAACAGCGCCCCGGCCAGTATGGGCAAGGTCGCATTCTTGGCGCCCGAGATACGTACTTCGCCTTCGAGCGGCCTGCCGCCGGTGATCTGCAGTTTGTCCAAGGCTCTTCCCCCGCTCAGCGCCGCGTAGCGGCTTCGGCCGGTGTTTGCGCGTCGATCGACAGCGCGTGGATTTCCCGTCCGACCAGTTCGCCCAGCGCGCGGTAGATCAGCTGGTGCCGCGCCAGGCTGCGCATGCCCTGGAATGCAGCGCTGATCACCAGCGCCGCAAAATGCGTATTGTCGTCCGACCGCACATCGACCTCGGCGTCCGGCATGGCAGTGCGGATCAATGCGGCGACCTGTTCGGGTGTCATCCCGACATTCTAGCCGAGCTGAGCGCAGCGGCGGACTGCGCGCTATCATTCCGCGCCAATGTCACCGACCTCCCCCGCGAGCATTTCCGACGAGGCGCTGCTGCACAGCGCGCGCCGCACGCTGGATATTGAACAGCGCGCATTGCAGGGACTGCTGGGTCGCCTCGGTAGCGGTTTTGCCGCGGCCTGCCGCATCCTGCTCGGCTGCCGTGGCCGCGTGGTGGTGTCCGGCATGGGCAAATCCGGGCATGTGGGGGGCAAGATCGCCGCCACACTGGCCAGCACCGGCACGCCGGCCTTCTTCCTGCATCCGGCCGAAGCCGGTCACGGCGACCTGGGCATGATCGCGCGCGGCGATACGGTGCTGGCGTTGTCGAATTCCGGCGAAACCGCCGAACTGGTGCAGTTGTTGCCGCATCTGAAGCGCCTCGGCGTACCGCTGGTAGCGCTGACCGGCCGCGCTGATTCCACGCTGGGGCGCGCGGCGGATGCCGTGCTGGAAGCCGGCGTGGACCAGGAAGCCTGCCCGCACAATCTGGCACCCACCGCCAGCACCACTGCGGCATTGGCGCTGGGCGATGCGCTGGCCGTGGCGCTGCTGGAAGCGCGTGGCTTCTCCGCCGAGGATTTCGCGCGCTCGCATCCCGGCGGGACCCTCGGCAAGCAGCTGCTGCTGCACGTGGAGGATGTGATGCGGCGGGGCGACGAGCTGCCCCGCGTCGGACCCGACACGCCGCTGTCGGCTGGACTGCTGGAAATGTCGCGCAAGGGTCTGGGCATGACCACAGTGGTTGACCCGGACCAGAAGCTGCTGGGCGTGTTCACCGACGGCGACCTGCGCCGTGCGCTCGACGCACAGCTGCATCTGCAGAACACCACGATGCGGCATGTCATGACCACCGGCGGACACTGCATCGGTGCGCAGGAACTGGCCGCCAGCGCCGCGCGACTGATGGAAACGCATCGCATCACGGCGCTGCCGGTGGTCGATGCCGGCATGCGCCTGATCGGCGCGCTGAACGTGCACGACCTGATGCGCGCTGGCGTGGTCTAGGGCACTAACCATGCCCAAACACGCTGTCGCGCTGCGTTCATTGCGCGCCTTGATACTGGATGTCGACGGTGTGCTGACCGACGGCCGCCTGCACTACGGCCCCGATGGCGAACAGCTGAAGGTGTTTCATGTCCGCGACGGCTACGGCCTGCGCGCACTGCAGGCCGCCGGCTTCACGATCGCGGTGATCTCGGGTCGCAGTTCCGCCGCGGTGGCGCGTCGCTGCCGCGATCTGGGCATCAGCGAGGTACAGCAGGGCATCGAGGACAAGTCGGCCGCGCTGCTGGAGCTGTGCCGGCGACTGCAGATTGCGCCGCGCGCCTGCGCCTGTGTTGGCGATGACACGCCCGACGTAGCGATGATGCGGCAGGTGGGCCTGGCGGTGGCGGTGGCAGACGCGCATCCTGACGCGCGGCGTGCTGCGCACCGGCGCACCCGCCTCTCCGGCGGCATGGGCGCGGTACGCGAAGTCTGCGACTGGCTGCTGGCGGCGCGGCGCGGATGAGCGCCACGCTGCGCCGCCTGATGCTTCTGCTGCTGGCTGCGGGTGTGGCCGGCCTGTGGATCTGGCTGGGACGCAATGCCACAGCCGGGCGGGCTGCAACGGCCGCTACCGCCAACGCCAATGCCGAACCGGGCTACCTCGCCCGCGATGCCGAACTGATCGAAACCGGCGACGATGGCGCACCACTGTATCGTCTGCGCGCCGAACGCATCGAACAGGCCCACCCTGCGGCCAATATCTTTCTTGGTCAGCCGCGACTGAACTATCAGTCCGACGCCAACACGCAATGGACGCTGCAGGCCGACCGCGGCGTGCTGCTGGCTGGCACCGAGCAGGCCCAGCTGTACGGGACGGTGCGCGCTGCCGGCAGCGATACCCAGCGTCGTCCGCTGCAGGTCCGTACCGAACAGCTGGCCCTCGACATGCGCCAGCAGCGCGTCAGCAGCGATGCCATGGTCACCATCGATTGGGCCAAGCTGCGGCTGACGGCCCGGGGACTGCGCATCAATTTGATGGACGGGAGCCTGCGACTAGAATCGGAAGGACATGGCCAGATCCTGCGTTAAGCGCGTCGCGCTGCTGACGGTACTGCTGGCTGGCGTGGCCAGCGGCACCACCGCGCCCGCAGCGGACAGCCGCGTGCTCGCGCCGGAGCTGGACTATGCACAGCTGGATTACCAGCGCGGCCGGCTGCAGCTGCGCGATGTCACCATCCGGCAGGACCAGATGCGCATCCAGGCCGACGTAGCCGAAGCTACCGGCCTGGATTTCAGCGACAGCAACTGGACCTTCAGCGGCAAGGTGGTGGTGCACATGCCCGAGGGCGAGATGCACGCTGCACAAGCCGTGGTGAAATTCGCCGCTGGCCGCATCGTCTCGGCCACCGCCGACGGCGCGCCGGCCACTTTCGCGCAGCAACCGGCCGCCGACAATCCCGGCGCCCGCGGCCGCGCCGCGCGCATCAGCTACGACATCGCCAGCGGCGACGTGCAGCTGGAGGGCGAAGCCTGGCTCAACGACCAGAATCGCGAGATCAGCGGTCGCCGCATCATCTACAGCATTCCGCAGCGCAGCTTCCGCGCCGACTCCGGCGAGGGCGGCGAGAAAGTGCGCGGCACCATCAGGCTCAAGCCTCCCGAAGGGGCGCCCTCCGGTGCCACCCAGTGACCACGCTGGCCGCGCGCAACCTGCAGAAGAGCTATCGCTCGCGACGCGTCGTCAATGATCTGTCACTCGAGGTACACACCGGTGAGGTAGTGGGCCTGCTGGGTCCCAATGGCGCCGGCAAGACCACCGCCTTCTACATGATTGTCGGACTGGTGCAGGCCGATGCCGGATCGGTGAGCCTCGATGGTCAGGACCTGACCTCGCTGAGCATGGACCGCCGCGCGCGACTGGGCCTGGGCTATCTGCCGCAGGAAGCCTCGGTGTTCCGCCGGCTCTCGGTGGCCGACAACATCATGGCCATTCTCGAACTGCGCGCCGATCTGGACAACGACCAGCGCGAAAAGGAACTGGAGCAGCTGCTGACCGAGCTGCGTATTGAGCATGTGCGCGGATCGCCGGGCATGGCGCTGTCAGGAGGCGAGCGCCGCCGGGTGGAAATCGCCCGCGCGCTGGCCGTCAATCCCCGTTTCATCCTGCTCGATGAGCCTTTTGCCGGCGTGGATCCGCTGTCGGTGCAGGACATCCAGCGCATCGTGCGCGAGCTGGCGGCACGTCGCATCGGCGTGTTGATCACCGATCACAACGTGCGCGAAACGCTCAGCGTCTGTAACCGGGCCTATATAGTCAATCGGGGTACTGTGATCGCTTCCGGGTCTGCCGAGCAAGTCCTTGCCAACCCTCAAGTCCGTGAGGTGTACTTAGGCCAGACTTTCGCTCTGTAGTCCGGTGCCGTTCTGAATTTACCAAAAAATCATAGAGTTACCCGAGCCGATGCTTAAAGCATCCCTGCAAATGCGGCTCGGTCAGCAGCTGACGATGACGCCTCAGCTGCAGCAGGCAATCCGGCTGTTGCAATTGCCTACCATCGAGCTCCAGGCGCACATCCGCGAACTGCTCGAAAGCAATGTGATGCTGGAGCAGGAGGAAGATGACTCGGAGACCGCGCGCTTCGAGACCTTGGGCAACGCCGAAGGCAGCACCGAGGTGGCGGTGCCCGAGACCCAGCCTGATGTGGAGATCGTCGACGAGGGCTGGAACGACCAGAGCGTGGGCCCGGCCGAGAATCCCTGGAGCGCCGGCGATGACGACCGCCAGCAGGAGTTCGCCGACTCCGTCGGGCAGAGCCTGCGCGAACATCTGCTGTGGCAGCTGGAGCTGGCCAAGCTGGAGCCACGCGAGCAAGCCATCGGCCGCGCCATCATCGATGCCATCAAGGACGACGGCTACCTCAGCGATCCATTCGAGGACATCATCGCCACGCTGCGCCCCGAGCTGGAGTGCAGCAGCGACGAGATCGAGGCCATGCTGGCCGTCGTGCAGACACTGGAGCCAGCCGGCGTCGGCGCACGCTCGGTCAGCGAATGCCTGCTGCTGCAGCTGAACCTGCTGGCACCGGACACGCCCGGCCTGGCCACGGCGCGACTGATCGCCAGCGATCACCTGGAGCAGGTCGCCGGCCGCGAGCTGGCGGTGCTGCGGCGGCAACTGCAGGCTTCCGACGAGGAGCTGGAAGTGGCGCTGGCGCTGGTGCGCAGCTGCCATCCGCGACCGGGCACCGTCATCAGCGCCAGCGCGGCCGAGTATGTGGTGCCCGATGTATTCGTGCGGCGCACGCCGCGCGGCTGGTCGGTGGAGATCAATCCAGCCACGCTGCCGCGCGTGCGCGTCAACCAGGGCTACGCCAACCTGATTGGCCGCGGCGCCAGCCACGCCACCATGCGCACCCAGCTGCAGGAAGCGCGCTGGCTGCTGAAGAGCCTCGAGATCCGCAACGACACACTGATCAAGGTGGCGCGCTCCATCGTCGAGCGGCAGAGCGAATTCCTCGACCAGGGCGAGGAATACATGCGGCCGATGATCCTGCGTGACATCGCCGAGGCCATCGAGATGCACGAATCCACGGTATCGCGCGTGACCTCGGGCAAGTACATGCATACGCCGCGCGGCGTGTTCGAACTGCGCTACTTCTTCTCCAGCCAGGTGGAAGGGAGCGATGGCTCGGGCACCTCGTCCACGGCGATCCGCGCCAAGATCCGCAAGCTGATCCGCGACGAGGATCCGGCCAACCCGCTCAGCGACAGCCGCCTTGCCGAGATCCTGTCCGGCGAGGGAATTCCGGTGGCGCGCCGTACCGTGGCCAAATACCGCGAAACGATGGGACTGGCACCGTCGAACGAAAGACGGCGGGCCGCTGTCAACTGATATGTCCAAGCCCCACCCAAGGAGAGCACCATGCATATGAGCGTCTCGGGTCATCATGTGGAAATCACTCCGGCACTGCGCAGCTACGTCGAGAAGAAACTCGAGCGGCTGGTACGCCATTTCGACCATGTCATTGACGCCAATGTGATGCTGTCGGTGGAGAAGCTGCAGCAGAAGGCCGAGGCGACCGTGCATGTGCGCGGCGAGACCATCCATGCCATCGCCAATCACGAAGACATGTACGCGGCCATCGACGCGCTGATCGACAAACTGGACCGGCGCGTGGTCAAGCACAAGGAAAAGACCCGCGATCATCACGCCGCCGAAGCGCAGAAAAGCGCACGGCCCTAGGGAACTGCCATGAAGCTGGTGTTCGTCAGCGGGTTGTCCGGCTCCGGCAAGAGCGTGGCGCTGAACCTGCTGGAGGATCTTGGCTTCTATTGCATCGACAACATTCCGGCCGCGCTGCTCAAGCCCTTCATCTCGCACACTGTGCAGGGCCACGAGCCGATGTACGAGCGCACGGCTATCGGCCTGGATGCGCGCATCGCCGGCGGCGAGATCAGTTCGGTGCCCAGGCTGATCGACGAGTTGCGCCGCAGCGGCATCGAATGCGAAACCATCTTCCTGGTGGCCAGCGATGATGAACTGCTGCGGCGCTTTGCCGAGACCCGGCGCGCGCATCCACTGAGCCGGCAAGGCGAAAGCCTGCGCGACGCCATCGCCGCCGAACGCCGGCTGCTGGAGCCGGTGCTGAACACCGCCGATTTCGTCATCGACACCTCGCGCATGGGCGTGCACGAGCTGCGGCAGCACATCGAGCGGCGCGTCGAACGGCGCGCCAGCGACCGGTTGACGGTGCTGTTCGAGTCCTTCGGCTTCAAGCACGGCATCCCGGGCGATGCCGACTTCGTGTTCGATGCCCGCTCGCTGCCCAATCCGTACTGGGATCCGGCGCTGCGCGATCTGACCGGCCGCGACGAACAGGTGGTGCGCTTCCTGCAAGGGCACCAGAACGTGCAGTGCTACATCGACGACATCATCCGTTTCATCGAACCGCGGCTGCCCGAATTCCGTGCCAGCAACCGCCGCTATCTGACCATCGCGATCGGCTGCACCGGCGGCCAGCACCGCTCGGTCTACATCGCGCAGAAGCTGGCCGATCATTTTGCCGGGCAGCTGGCTGAAGTGCGCGTACGCCATTCGGCGTTGCGCGTGCCGGCGCCGGAGGAAACCGCGCGCGTGCCGGCACTGGCGCCCTAGAGCCTGTTCAGCGGCCAGCCAACTTTTCTTCGAGCTCAGCCCAGCGGGCGTAGGCCGCCTCGATCTTCCCGGTCAGCTGTTGCAGCTGCTGCAACGTGCCCTGCACCGTGGCGTGCTGGCCGACGTAGAACTGCGGATGGTTGACGGTGGCAGTCAGCGCGGTCTGCTCGGCTTCCAGCTGCTCGATGGTGGCCGGCAGTGCGGCAAATTCGCGCTGTTCCTTGTAACCGAGCCGCCCGGCTTTCTTCGCCGACTCCGGCCTGGCTGCGGCGCCTGACGGCACTGCACTGCGCGCTGGCTCGCGGCGCTCGTTGCGGTAGCGCAGCCAGTCGCTGTAGCCGCCGACGAATTCGTTCACGCCACCATTGCCATCCAGCACCAGCAGGCTGGTGACCACGTGATCGAGGAAGGCGCGGTCGTGACTGACCAGCAGCAGCGTGCCGGGAAAGTCCGCCACCATCTCTTCCAGCAGCTCCAGTGTGTCGATGTCCAGATCGTTGGTGGGCTCGTCCATCACCAGCAGATTGGCCGGGCTGGCGAACAGCCGGGCCAGCAGCAGCCGGTTGCGCTCGCCGCCGGACAGCGCCGCGGCCGGCGTGCGCAACTGTTCGTCGCGAAACAGGAAATCGCGCAAGTAACCCGACACATGCCGCGCCCGGCCATTGATGACCACCTGGTCGCCGCGATCGCAGACGTTCTCCATCACCGAACGCGTGAGCTGCAGCTGTGCGCGTTGCTGATCGTAGTAGGCCACCTGCAACCGCGTGCCGCGCCGCAGCCGCCCCGACTGCGGTTCCAGTTCACCGAGCAACAGCCGGATCAGCGTGCTCTTGCCGGCGCCGTTGGGGCCGACGATGCCGATGCGGTCGCCGCGCATGATGGTGGCGCTGAAATCGCGGATCACCGTGCGCTCGCCGAAGGCCACGCTGGCGCGCTCGGCCTCGAACACCAGCTCACCCGAGGTCTCGGTCCGCTGCACGGTCAGATTGACACGCCCCACCCGCTCGCGCCGCGCGCGGTGCTGCTCGCGCATCTGGTACAGCGCGCGCACGCGACCCTCGTTGCGCGTACGCCGGGCTTCCACACCCTTGCGTATCCACACTTCTTCCTGCGCCAACCGCTTGTCGAACAGGGCCCGCTGCTGAGCCTCGGCGGCCAGCTGCGCGGCCTTGCGCTCCACATAGGTCTGGTAGTTGCCGGGCCAGTTGCCCAGATGGCCACGATCCAGATCGACAATGCGCGTGGTCACATTGTCGATGAAAGCGCGGTCGTGACTGACGAACAGCAATGCACCGGAGAAGCCGCCGAGCAATGCTTCAAGCCATTCGATGGCTTCGATGTCGAGGTGATTGGTGGGCTCATCGAGCAACAGCAGCTGCGGATCGCAGACCAGCGCCCGCGCCAGCAGCGCGCGCCGTCGCCAGCCGCCGGACAGCGCGTTGAAATCGGCGGCGCCGTCCAGCTCGAGGCGCGTCAGCGTTTCAGTGAGCCGTTGCTGCTGCTGCCAGCTCTCATCGCCCGCATGGGTCGGCGGCAGACCGCCGGCGACCACTTCGCCCACCGAACCGGATTGCACATCGGCAAGGTCCTGCGCCAGCGAAGCCAGCCGCGCGCCGGGCCGCCGCCAGACGCTGCCGGCGTCGGGCGGCTGGCTGCCGGCCACCAGCCGCAGCAGCGAGGATTTGCCCTCGCCATTGCGGCCCACCAGCGCCACTCGCTCGCCAGCATCCACCGACAGTTCCACCGCATCCAGCAGCGGACGCGAACCGAAGGCCAGCGAGACCTGATCCAGTCGCAGCAGCAAGTTCAGCCGCCGCTGCGTTTGGCGGCGAAACCGCGCCGCACCAGTTCGGCCACCAGCGCGTCGCGATGCTCACCCTGGACTTCGATGTTGCCCTCGCGCACCGTGCCACCGGAGCCGCAACGGCGCTTCAGTTCGCCGACCAGCTGCTGCAGCTGCTCATCGGTCATCGGCAGACCACTGATGACGGTGACGACCTTGCCGCCGCGACCTTGCGTGGCGCGCGCCACGCGGATGGGTTTCTGGCCGCGTTGCGCCTGTCCATCGGCGGACCTGCATACGCAGCCGGCTTCGGGCCGTCGGCAGCCGGCGCAGATCCGGCCCAGCCCGGTGCTGTAGACAATGGTTGAATTCATCGACGTTTCCGGTCCGGCCATTAGCAGCCGGAGTCGCACCGGATTCTAGCCGGAACTAGAGGCTGCCGGCCTTGAGCACCTTACCCGAATCGGTGAGGGTGAGGCTCAGCAGTTCACCACTGCGGCCTCCGTCACGATGGGGTGCGGTGACCACGCGCACGCGGTCACCGGCCTTGACTGAACTGCTCTTCCAGCCATAACGCAGCATGATCGAAATGGAGGCGCCTTCGAAGGCCCACCGGCCGCCGGTGGGTGCATTGCCCGGCACGTCAACGAACAACCAGGCGTGCGGGCTGGTCCAGCGGAATTCGCGTACCACACCTTCGACCGTGACCATGCGCTTGTGGTCGAACTCGGTGGTGGCGTGATGCGCCAGCGCCGTGCCGCCCAGCATGGCTGCAACCAGCACCAACAGCCCTGCTTTCGCTTTCATCGCCGCCTCCTCATGAAAGACGCTACGCAGCCCGCGCAGGCGCCCCTCATGTTGGCTAACCCATTGTCCCGAAAAATGTTTCGAGCCAGCGACTTGCGGCTGCCGCGGCCCATGTCTGCAGCATAGCGGCCGCTGCCAGCGGCCGCTACACTGCGCCGCCCCTCAGGTCCCGAGGCCTCTCGTGAACGCCAACGCCAATCCCGCCGTCAAACAGACCCGCCTGGCCGCGCTGCGCGCGGCGCTGGGCCAGGGTGCGTTGCGGTCGGCCCAGCGCATGGTGACGGCGCTGCATCCGGCCGAAGTGGCCCAGCTGCTGGAGTCACTGCCGCCAGCGCAGCGCGCCATCGTCTGGGAGTTCGTCGAGCCGGATGATGAAGGCGAAGTACTGGTCGAGCTCAGCGAGCGCATCCGCAGCGACCTGATCAGCGAAATGGACCCCGAGGAGCTGGTCGCCGCCACCGAAGACATGCAGGTGGATGATCTGGCGGACCTGGTGGCCGAATTGCCCGAGAACGTTGCGCAGCAACTGCTGAAGTCGATGGACCACGCCGACCGCGAGCGGCTGCACGGCGTGCTGGCCTGGCCGGAGGACAGCGCCGGCGGCCTGATGAACACCGACACCATCAGCCTGCGCGCCGATGCCAGTGCAGAGGTGGTGCTGCGCTACCTGCGCATGCGCGGCGAGCTGCCGGTACGAACCGACAGCCTGTTCATCGTCGACACGCGCAACCGCTACCTGGGCGCGGTGCCGCTCACCCAGCTGCTGACCGCCGATCCCGAATCGCCGGTGGGCGATGTGATGGACAGCGAAGCACCGCGCATCGCGCCGGAAACTCCTGCGCATGAAGTGACGCAGCTGTTCCGCGATCGCGACCTGGTCTCGGCCGCCGTCGTCGATGACGAAGGACAGCTGCTGGGCCGCATCACCATCGATGACGTGGTCGACGTCATCAGCGAGGAAGCGGCGCACTCGGTAATGAGCATGGCCGGCCTCAACGACGAGGAAGACGTGTTCGCCGGCGTGATCGTGTCGACGCGCCGGCGCCTGCTGTGGTTGGGCATCAACATGCTGACCGCATTCATGGCCGCGCTGGTGGTACGGCAGTTCGAGGGCACCATCGAGAAGGTGGCCGCGCTGGCCACGCTGATGCCCGTCGTCGCCAGCATGGGCGGCATCGCCGGCACGCAGACCGTGACACTGATCATCCGCGGCCTGGCGCTGGGTCAGGTGCAATGGGCCAATGCGCGCTGGCTGCTGTTCAAGGAAATTGGCGTGGGCGCGCTGAACGGCCTGATCTGGGCGGTGGTGGTCGGCGCGGTAACCATCGGCTGGTTCGGCACCTGGAAAATCGCCGCCATCATCGCCGGCGCCATGCTGATCAACCTGCTGGCAGCGGCCATTGTCGGCGTGGCGGTGCCGCTGACGCTGCGCCGGCTGCGCATCGATCCGGCGCTGGCCGCGGGCGCGATTCTCACCACCTTCACCGACTGCATCGGCTTCGCGACATTGCTCGGGCTGGGGACGTTGTTCCTGCTCTAGGCGCTGCCGAACGGCGCGCGCGATCAGTGGCCCTGGTCGAACAGCCCGTGCAGCGCCGGCACCATGATGGTCTGCTCCAGTTCCTCCCCGCCGATAAAAGCCAGCAGTTCATCCTTGCGCGCCATCGCATCGCGATAGCCCAGCCCGATCAGTTCGCGGGTGAAGGCCGACTCGAACATCAGGAAGCTGGCCAGCTGCGCGCCGGACATGCCACGCGCGCCCATCACCCGCAGCAACGTGCGCAGGCTCCCCGGCAGATCCTGCAGGTGACGCAGCGCAATCATGCGCGGGTCCACGCTGGGGGCAATCATCAGCGTGGCAATCTTGTGCATGCCAGGCAAGGCCGCCGGTGCCACTTCAACGACCTGGTTGAGCCGCGCGATGTGTTCGACGTTGGCGTAGATCTGGTCGGTGAACAGCGTGTCCAGCATGTAGCCGAACAGCTGGCCGGCCGTGGGCGCGATGACTGCAGCCTTCGGCCGCGGCATCACCCCGGCGCCCTGCTCGGCACGCACACCGATCACCAGCAACCGGTCGGCGCCCAGGTGGATGGCCGGACTCAGCGGCCACAGCTGGCGCTGCGCGCCATCGCCATAGAACTCCTCGCCTATCTGCACCGGCGGAAACAGTAAGGGCACTGCCAGGCTGGCCATTACATGATCGAGCGTCAGCGAGGTGCGCCGGCCGATGCGCTGCTGGCGCTGCCAGTCACCGTATTGGGCCTGGCTTTCGAAGAACGCCACCGATGACGCGCTGGTGTAGCTGGTGGCGCATACCGCCAGCGCCTGCAGGCTGCCACGACTGAAGCTGGTCTGCAGCTGCGCCCAGTCGATGTTCTTCTCCAGCAGCGTGCGCAGCGGCGTGTTGTCGAACAGTGCGCGTGGCGGCGGCAGCAGCGCGCCGCCCGATATCAGCGACAGCGCCCAGTGCATGCCGGCGCGCATCATGCTCCACAGGTCGGCGTGGAAAACCTGCTCGACGTGAAAACCTGCCCAGACATGCTCGAGTTCGCGCACCGCGCGCTGCCAGTGCCAGGCTTCGGTGGCCAGCACCGCAGCCGCCACCGCACCGGCCGAAGTGCCCACGATCACCGGAAAGGGATTGGGCGCTTTGGGAAACAGCCGTGCGACAGCCTTCAGCACTCCGACCTGATAGGCCGCGCGGGCTCCGCCGCCCGGCAATACCAGCCCTACCGTGCAGCCTACGGGCGCGCGCGGCGCAGATGACGGGTCAGTCCGCATCGGCATAAGATACCGGAGAGCAACGGAGTACAAACATGAACAAGTTCTCTTTGGCGCTGCTGGCCTCCCTCGCTCTACCGGCATTTTCGCAGGCTGCGTCCACCGCGCCGGCCGTGGGCAGCGTCGCGCCGGCCTTCCGGCTGCAGGACCAGAACGACCAGTGGATCAGCCTCGCCGACCAGCAGGGTCACTGGACCGTGCTGTATTTCTATCCGAAAGACGGCACGCCGGGCTGCACCACCGAGGCCTGCGAGTTCCGCGACAACCTGTTCGCCTTCAAGGCGCTGAACGCCACGATCATCGGCATCAGCGTGCAGGACGTGGCCTCGAAGAAGGAATTCGCGGCCAAACACAGCCTGCCGTTCTCGCTGCTGGCCGATACCGACAGAAGCGTGTCGACCGCCTATGGGGTGTACCAGGCCGTGCCCGGTTTTGCCGCGCGCCAGAGCTTCATCATCGATCCGCAGGGCCGCGTGGCGCAGCACTATCAGACCGTGCATCCGGACCAGCATTCAAAGCAGGTCCTGGCTGACCTCGCCACGCTGACCAAGGCCAAGCCGGCCAATTGATTTCGCTGCAACAAGTGGCGATCTTCCTGATCGCTGCCGTCATCTTCGTCCCGCTGTTCCGCTGGCTGAAGCTCAGCTCGATTCTCGGCTACGTGGCAGCGGGACTGGCCATCGGCCCGTGGGGCCTCGGCCTGATCACCGATGTCGATACGCTGCTGCATACCTCGGAGTTCGGCGTGGTGCTGCTGCTGTTCGTCATCGGGCTGGAACTGCAGCCGTCACGGCTGTGGGCGCTGCGGCGCGCGGTATTCGGCGTGGGCAGCGCGCAGGTGCTGCTGTGCACGCTGCTGATCGGCGCTGTCGCCTGGCTGAGCGGCTTGGGCCGGACGGCTGCCTTCATCATCGGCTTTGGACTCGCACTGTCTTCCACGGCGCTGGTGCTGCAGGTGCTGGCCGAGCGCAACCAGCTGAAAAGCAGTCACGGCCGCGCCGGCTTCGGCGTGCTGCTGTTCCAGGATCTGGCGATACTGCCGGTGCTGGCAGTGCTGCCGATGCTGGCACAGGAAGCCACGCCCGGCGCATCGCCGTGGCTAGCGCTGGGCAAGGTGGTAGCCGCGATTGCCGCCATCATCTTCGGCGGGCGCCTGCTGCTGCGGCCGGTGCTGCGCCTGATCGCCCGCACCCGCGTCACCGAAGTATTCACCGCGGCGACGCTGCTGATCGTCATCGGCGTGGCGCTGCTGGTCAGCTCGGTGGGGCTGTCGATGTCGCTGGGTGCGTTCCTCGCCGGCGTGCTGCTGGCCGACAGCGAATTCCGCCACGAGCTGGAAGCAGACATCGAACCCTTCAAGGGTCTGCTGCTGGGCCTGTTCTTCATCTCGGTGGGCATGTCGGCCAATCTGGGGCTGGTGGTGCAGCAGCCGATCGTGCTGCTGACCGTGACACTGGGGTTCATGCTGCTGAAGTTCATCGGCATTGCGCTGGTGGGCCGGCTCAGCGGCCTGCCGCGCGACGCAGCCGGACGACTGGGCCTGGCGCTGATGGCCGGCGGCGAGTTTGCCTTCGTGCTGTTCACGCTGGCCGTGTCGCAACGGCTGCTGCCGCAGCACACCAGCGAGCTGCTGACGCTGGCGGTCACGCTGTCGATGGTGCTGGGTCCGCTGCTGATGTCGGTCAACTACGGCGCGCTGCTGCAGCGGTTCACGCGCACCGAACCGCGCCCGTACGACAGCATTGAAGAACGCGAAGGTCGTGTGCTGATCGCCGGCTTCGGCCGCTTCGGCCAGATCGTCGGCCGCGTACTGCGCGCGCGGGGCATTCCATTCACGGCGCTGGACAGCAACCAGACCAACATCGATTTCATCCGCCGCTTCGGCAGCCAGGTCTACTACGGCGATGCCTCGCGGCTGGACCTGCTGCGCGCCGCCGGTGCCGAACGTGCCGAGATATTCGTGCTGGCCATCGACGATGTGGAAGCCTCGATCAACACGGTGGAAATCCTGCACCAGCATTTCCCGCATCTGAAGATCTTCGCCCGTGCCCGCAACCGCCAGCACGCCTTCCGCCTGATGGAGCTGGGCGTGCATACGCTGATCCGCGAAACCTACGCGTCGAGCCTGGAAATGGCGGCCGGCGTGCTTGAAGCGCTGGGCGAAACATCCACGACATCGCGCGACACCGTGCGGCGCTTCCGCGAACACGACGAAGCCACGCTGGCGGCACAGTTTGCGGTGCGCGAAGACGAACAGAAGCTGATTGCCCGCACGCGCGAAGCCGCGCTGCAGCTGCAACAGTTGTTCGAGGCCGATGTTGGCAACGATGCCACGAAGGATGACGGCGGGTCGCGCTAGCAGCTACCTGGCCTGCATCAAGGGCATCGTGCGATTAAAGCCTCACGCCGGAAAACGCCGAGGTGCCCATCATGCCCGCCTTCGCACTACCGCTGATGTTGTCGCCGTCGATGACTGCCTTGTACTCCATCGTCAACCGGAAAGGTTTCTTCATCGACGATTTACACGTGAGATTTTGCCCGTCCACGCTGCCCTCGAAGATTTCGGCAGTGTCGCCGGTCACGGCGGTCATGGTGCCGGTCAGCGCATTGCCCTCAGTCTTGAAATGAAACGTGACCTCCCGCTTGCCTATGGGCGTGCTCACCCTGACTTTCCAGCTTCCATCAGCGCTCATGCCATGCTCCTCTTGCAGAATCCGAAGGTTTGCGGTCACTCGACACCGGGCCTGCTACGCAGAATCGGGCCTGATGTCCAGCTGCAGACTACTGTCGTGTATTGCCGCGATCAACTGGAGAGAGCGGACTGGAGATGGCGGGCTCGTGTACATCGAATATGCACGCCAATCAGGCGATACGGTCGGCGTTTTCACCGGCATCACGCTGGTAACGCTGCTGGCGATGGCAGTGAATGTCGTGCTGACGCGATGGCATGATCGCACCATGGTCTGGCGGCCAGGTATCGCAAACCCGATGTGATATCGGGCCCGCGGAATCCGTTGCTCACCACGAGCCGCTCGCACCGCCTCCACCAGAGCTACCGCCGCTGGAGGAACTCGACGATCCGGATGAAGACCCCGATGAAGATGAACCACTGAAGCCGCCATGAAAGGCCTGTGACTCCCTCTGATAACGGCCGCTGCCACATTTCTCCTTGAAGCTCCGGCGCCAGCGTTCACGGAACATCGCCAGATAGCCGCCGTTCGCCGCCGCGAGGAAAAGATGGGCGAATGCGAGCAAGACGATTCAGCGCGTCGTAGCCGAAGCTGTTCCACCAGGGGGTGCCGGTGAAGGGCACGCTCTGCTGGGTGACGCGCCCGCGGGCGCAGCGTGACCGGTGGACAGCGGGCAGACCTGCAACGGTGCCGTTGCCATGTACCCTGCCAATCTGCATCATGGATGCCAGGTACGATGGAGCCCTGACATGAACACTCTTGAGCGCATCACACAACGACCGGACACCATGGGCGGCAAGCCCTGCATTCGCGGCATGCGCGTCACCGTCGGCATGATCGTTGGCCAGATCGCGGCGGGCGCGACTACCGAGCAGCTGCTCGTTGAATACCCCTACCTCGAACCTGAGGACATCACCCAGGCGCTCCGCTACGCGGCATGGCGCGCCGAGGAACGCGAGGTTGCGCTGGCATCGGCGTGAAACTGTTGCTCGACATGAATCTGTCGCCGGCGTGGGCGCCTTATCTGCACGCCGCGGGGCATGAGGCCAGCCACTGGTCGACCATCGGTCCGGCAACGGCCTCAGATACAACGGTGATGGATTACGCACGGACGCACGAGGCCGTAGTGCTCACGCATGACCTCGACTTCGGGGCGATCCTCGCGGCCAGCGGCGGACGCAAACCCAGCGTGGTCCAGATCCGGGCCGATCGCCTGAGTCCGGAAATCGTCGGACCACTCGTCCTGTCGGCGCTCAAGCAGCTTGAGACCGATCTCGCTCGCGGCGCCTTGCTGACGGTTGAAGCAGGACGGACTCGCCTGTCATTGCTGCCCCTGCGATCGAATCCGTGAGGCGGATAGTAAGTTCAAACCACCGTTGCTCAGCCTGCTTCATTCGGTTTGTTTCTCAGATCGGGCCTTATGTCCGGCCGCAGGGTATCGTCGATGAGCGACAGCGATCAACTGAAGATCGCGAGCATTGCCTGCGGGCTATCGGACCCTCCCAGCGGCAGCGTTCAATCCCGCATGGACGCAGCCCCGCCCTGCCCACTACATGAATCAGCGGGCTATGGTCATCAGCTGCAGCAGCTGTTCGAGGCCGACGTCAGCAAGGATGTGCAGAAGGATAACGGGCCGTGCTGACCTGTCGTGGAGCGGTGATTCTTCGGTTCACGACAGTCAAAGCGCGGACGTCAGCCTGCGCGCAATCGCGGAGTGGATGACCCTGCGAACGCGATTTGCGGTGCGCCGAGCGGAGGCCGTATAGCGCTGAGCAAGCTTGCCTTGCGAAGCGCAGGCCGCAGCGAGATGAGATGGACCCGTCCCCCGTTTGCGGCCGTGCGC
>JAIBJM010000052.1 GCA_020029535.1 Gammaproteobacteria bacterium
AGAGCCTCACCCCGCGTCTGGGCTATCACTATCTGGCGCCGGAGGATGGTGGCCTGACATTGCGCTACCGGCCCATGCCCGCTTCTTCGGCCATGAGGCGAATCCGCAAGCAGATCGGTGACATCTCTCTCTACCGCTATTTTCAGGCCAATCTGGCGTTTTCTCCGAAGGCGTTGCGCAAGCCTCTGCGGCCGGCCGCCGCCCATGCCGTGGGCTCCGGTAGCGCCAATTCAGATGTGCGGTTCCAGCTCCAGGCAGTGGAATGGTTCCTGGCGGAGCTGCCGGCCGCCACGGGGTTGCCGCCAGAGTGCATCGCTCTCCTGCTCGACTCGGATCGCTACGCTCTTTACGACTCCCGCCAGGCATCGACTCCCAAGGACCGGCCGGAAGCGCGCAGCGCTCTGATCACCGAGGCCGCCCGACGCGGTTTCCGCGTCGGCGATCTGGCGAACGCCTTCCGCGCCGCCTACGAGGGCAATCACGAGAAACTCGACTATTGGCCCTTTGACCGCCACTGGAACCGCGCCGGCCACGGCGTCGCCGCTGCTGAAGCCTACCGCCTGCTGTACGGCGATGGCCGCGGGACCGTCTGCCGGCCGGGAGCTGACGGGAACCGCTGACGCCGTGCCTTTCCCCGGCAAGTAACACAGCCCTACCCTTTCCGCCGCGCGAATCAGCGGACATGCACTACGGTCATCCGCTTCCGTGCGACGTTCGTATAGACACACAACGTTGCCGCGGCGACGTCGTCCCATGAGTGCGCGCGCGCGACCGAGCTGCGTTGGGCATCACGTTCCGCCGCACTCCAACCCCGCGCCGCGACCGCGCGCAATCGGTCCGCCAGGACTGCAACATTGCCCATCGGAAAGTAGCGTTCCTCGCCAAGCCCGAGTTCGAGATTCGGCCGGATGTCGCTTGCCAGCACCGGCACACCGTAGCCTAGCGCCTCGAGTAGTGCGATGGGCATGCCTTCGTGCGCCGACGGCAGCACGAATACGCCGGCGTTCGCGAACAGCTCGCTCAGGGCGGCACCGGAACGGAACCCGGCGATCACCCCACCAGGCAGTGCGCGCGTGCGCGATTCAACCTCTGTGGCGTATTCCGCAGGATGGCCTGCGTCGCCAACGATGACGAGCTTCCAGCCGGGAAGGCCGGCAGCGGCAAAGGCGTCCGCGAGATCGAGCACGCGTTTCTCGGGCACGAGGCGACCAACAAACAGCGCATAGCGGCCGCTATCGAGTCCGAGTTCCCGGAGCGTCAATCGCCCCTGTGGCAGCTCCGGCACAAGCACGCCATTGCCGATGCGCGTCGCTTCGATGCTGTGCGCTGTACGAACTACCTCGCGGAGTTCCTCCGACACGACGATGACGGCGCTGGACCATGCACACGCCACCGCTTCCGATGCGCGCAGAATGATGCGCACGGGCGCGCTCCACTTTCCCCAGAGGTAGTTGCGCGAGTGGTGCGTGAACACGACGCGCAGCCCGGCCAGGCGTGCGAGTGGCACCCAGAGCGCACCGCCGAGAGCCTGGAAATGGACGATGTCAGGCCGTCGCCAGGCTGCGTACAGTACACAGAGCATCGTGTGTACCAAGGCCTCGATGCCGGCCTTGGCCGGTGACCAGATGCGCTTGAAGCGCACGCCGCGCCAGTGGCGCGGCGCGTTGGCCGGAACGAACGGTGTGCGCACGATGGCCTCGACGTCGCAGCCGAGGACAACCAGCCTTGGGCACAGCTGTTCAAGATGAGATTCGACGCCGCCCTGCACACCGGGGAAGCCACGGTGCCCGATCATGAGCACGCGTAGCGGTCGGACGGCAGCGCTCACGTCTCCGCTCCGATCTCCGCGTAGAGGTCCCGCATGCGCTGCGCATAGTGCGACGGCGCAAAAGAATCCTCGACCCAGCGCCGACCTGCACGGCCCATCTCCACCAGCTGCAAAGGCGGCGCTGCGGCTGCGCGCGTGAGTGCTGCGGCAAGAGCTTCCGGCTGGCCGACGTCAAATACAAAGCCGGTTTCGCCTTCACGTATCAGCTCCGGGATGCCGGCGATGCCGGCGCCGATGGCCGGGCGTCCCAGCGCATAGCCCTCGAGGATTGACAGTGGCGCATTTTCGTAGCACTCCGACGCAAGCACCACGGCGCGCGCCGAGCGGATGTGATCATGCAAGGCACGACCGGTCTGGAAGCCGGCAAATTCTACCGGCGCTCCAAGTTCCGCGGCGAGCTCGCGCAGTGCTCCTTCTTCCGGCCCGCTGCCGACGAATTTCACTCGTTGGCCGGACAAGGCTGCAGCACGTACGATCGTCGAGAGACCCTTCTCGCGCGACAGGCGGCCGAAATAGACGAAGTCTTTGCCCGGCGCATACGAAGGTGCGTGTGCATCGATGTCGACGAAATTTGGAATGTGGCGGAAACGGTTACGTTCCCATCCCCAGCTCACGAGCTTGTCGATGATGAATCTGCTGGGGGCGGCGAACACGTTCACATGCCGCTCGTAGGTACGTAACAGGCGATGCGTGACGGACTCGATCCCGATCAGAGTGCTGAGCGTCAGCGACCCCTTGATGCAACGGTTGGTGATCACGTTGTACAACTTGCCGCCTTTGCACTTTTCGCAGATGCGGCCGTGGGAATACATGCTGTATGCGGGGCACGAGAGTTTCAGGTCGTGCACTGTCAACACGACCGGCACGCCACGGCCACGCAGCAGGCCGAGGATCGCGGGGGACAGGTGGTGGTAGATATTGTGCGCGTGCGCGACCTGCGGCTTCACGTGGTCGACGAGACGCGCGATCCGCTGCCGCGCATCCGTCGACCAGATGACGCGGGGCACGCGGCGGAGTTGTTGCCAGGCGCTGTACTTTGCACCGAATTCCAGCTCTTCCGCGAACCATGACGACCATTCAGTCGACAGGTTCTTCTCGTGCTGCATCGAGAATGGCACGACCCGCCAGCCGAGTTCGCCGAACAGACGATTGTGCTCGAGGAATACCACTTCGGCGCCGCCGCGACGGTAGTAGTAGTTGTTGATGGACAGCAGTGTCGGCGTCATTGAGACATTCTGGCACAGCAAATGGCCGTCCAGCTCCTGTCAGGATGAGGCGTTGCTGTCTGCGCCGGCGATCACGGCGGCGCCGCGCGGCGGCCGATCGAGCCAGCGTTTGCGTAGCCGCAGGAACGGCGCCTCCACCAGCACGAAAGTAACGACGGCCACCGCCAGCGACGTGACGATCACCTCGAGGTAACCGGAGAAGAAGCCGGGGAGGTCGATTCCCGGATTCAACGGCAGCCACGCGATGAGCGCGAAGTGGTTCAGATACATCGCATAGCTCAGCCGCGAACCGATGTGGAACCCGCGCCAGCGCAGCACCCGCTCGATTGGCGAACGATCGCGTAGCACGAACAGCGTGATGGCGCCGTAGATTAGCGCGAGCGCGAGATACGAGAACATCGTCTTGTCGATGCTATGCAGAACACCGCCGGACACAACCAGTGCCAGCGGTACGAGCGCGTTGCGTATCACAGGTCTAGGCGCCAGAGTCCACGGCTTTACCACATGGAACCAGGCGAGCAGCAATCCGAACAGCAAGCCATCGGCGCGTGTGTGGATCGGCGCGTAGATGACATACACTTCATCAGGGCCGGGCTCGCGTCCGAATGCCTGCACCGCATGCAGCCGCGACAACGGCAGCAGCAGCATCAGCGACACCATCAGGATCCAGTGATGTTTCAGCGGCATGCGCCGGAACAGCAACAGCAGCAACGGAATGGCGATGTAGAACTGCTCTTCCGTCGACAGCGACCAGCCTCCCGAGACTGCTCCGCGCACATAGTTCGAGAAGAACAGTGCATCCGGGATGAACCGGCGCCAAGGTGCCGGATCGCCGTCGTTCGCAATACCCATCATCGCAACGACCAGTGCGAAGGCGATGAAGGCGAAGTAGTATGGCCAGATGCGCAGGCCTCGCCGTAGCAGGAAGCGCGGGACGTCCACGGTGCCGCTTCGTTGCAGTTCACGCCAAAGCTGGCTGCCGATCAGGTAGCCGGAGAGGATGAAGAACAGGTCGACGCCGGTCCAACCCCAGTTGAACAGTGGCAGGCGGTTGATCGCAAGCGTGCTGCCGTGCCGGGTAGCGTGTTCGGTCCAGTGGACGGAGATGACCAGCAGGATCGCAAGGGTGCGCAGTGCATCAAGGCCACCGATGGTGCGGCTCGGCGGATGCCATAAATCACGCAACGCTTCTCGCATTGATTCCTGGAGGGGGAGGGAAGAATATCCGTCTGCGCGGGAATGGTAGCATTACCTCCGCTTCCGCAGGGCATTTGACATCTTCGGGCTCCGTCGCTGGACGCGAGCACTTCGATGCGCCACCATTCTCGCTGGCAACGATGTTTGTATGGATGGGTCAGGCATGCGTATCGTGGTGACGGGAGCGCGGTGTCTGGACGGCACGCTGCGCGCTACCGCCTGATGCTCCAGACACCTGCCTCCAGAATTGCACGCTGGTTGCGGCGTCTGGACCACGCGCTGTTCCGGATCGAGATCTGGAACATTGGTGTGGTCGAAGTCAGCGCCGCGGAGCTGCTGCGTGGTGCAGCGCTGGGTCCGGTTCGCTGGGCACGGCTGTCGCCGAACCCCCGCCTGCGCGCAGATCCGGTGTTCTGGCAGGCCAGTGATGGTCTGCGGATACTCTACGAGGAGTTACCGCTGCTGGGCGGCAAGGCAGGCATCCGCAGCGTGCCGGTTGCCGACATGGATGCTGGCGGACGTGCCCGGGTCGAGATCGAGCGACCGACACATTTGTCCTATCCGCTGCTGGTCGATGACGACGATGGCACCTATTGTGTGCCCGAGTCGGCTTTTTCCAACGGTGTGGACCTGTACCGCTGGGATGTGGGGCGCGGCGCGTGGGGTGTGCCGCAGCGGATCATCGACGGTGTACCGATTATTGATCCGACGATCATACGCAGGCCGGATGGTTGGTACATGCTCGGGTCCCTGCTTGGTCCAACCATTGGTACGCGCCTGCATGTGTGGCAGGCGCCGCAGCTGCACGGACCCTGGCGACCGCATACCGGCGGCCCGTTTGTATCGACGCAGGGCACGGCACGCGGTGCTGGCCCACTGTTCACAGTGGACGGGCAGCTCTTTCGACCCAGTCAGGAAGCACGGGGCGGCTATGGTTCGGCGCTCTGCATCAACCGCGTGGAGCAGCTCGACGCACAGGATTTCCGTGAGATCGAAGTGATGCGCCTGCGTCCCGATCCGCAATGCCCTTACCCGCATGGTCTGCACACACTGGCTTTCCACGGAAATTTGGCTGTCATCGACGGCAAGTGTTACCAGCGACACCCGCTGGCGGCACTCTCGAAGATGTTGTGGTGGCTGCGCACGTATGAAGTTGCCGCGAATCAGACCAACGAAAACGCTTCCATGTAGGCTGCCATCATCAGATCAAACGTGAAGCGCTGTACAACTGTGGTTCGCGCATTGTCCCCCATGGACTTGCGCCGGGAGGCGTCGTGCCACAACGCCGCCGCGGCAGCGGGGAATTCAGCGGCAAAATGGTCTGCATCAGCCAGCATTCCGTCGTCGCCGTCGGTCACCATCTCCGGCCCTCCGCCCTGTTTCGTGACGATGACAGGCAGGGACATGGCCATTGCCTCCAAGGCTGCGTTGGAAAACACTTCGACGGAGGGCAGGGCAAAAATATCCATTGCTGCCAATCCGGCCCGGACGTCGCTGGCCGCGCCGGCGAAACATGTGACCTCGCGCAGGCCCAGATCGTTTGCGGCGGATTCAAGCAGCGGCCGATGCGGGCCATCGCCGATCATCAGCAGATGCGCCGGAATCCCCTTCTCGCGCAGGGTGCCCAGTCCCTGGAGCAGTGCAAGTTGGTTCTTGTCCGGAAACAGGCGTCCGACAGTACCGATCAGCAGATGATCAGCAGGTACGCCGAGGCGTCGGCGGAGCTCCAGCCCCGCTTCGCGCATGGAGTCCCGGGAGAAGCGCGTCGTATCGACACCGTTGTAGATTACGCGAGCCCGTCGAAGGGCGTCTGAACCGGCCGGTAGCCACTGGGTCCTCTGTGCCCCGCAGCCGAACACGACGGTGTCGAATGCCTGCAGAATCGTTCTATAGAGCGGCAATGTCAGCCTGTCGCGTCTGCGGACGAAATGGGTCACGTTGATCAGACTGACGAGGCGTGGTCGCCGGATTGCGAATCGGGTGGCGACGCAGGTGTATAGCGCCGGATACTGGTTGACCGCGACAATCGTGCGAGGTTGCTGTTGCTCTACAAGAGCGCGCAGTCTGCGCGCAGACCGCCACGAAAACTTTCCGGACCTGTGCAAATGCCACAGCTGCGTCGCGCCGGAGATCTGCGGTGCCAGCGTCATGTCGGTGCCCAGCATGGCGATGCCGGTACGCAGACCCGCGGCCTCCAGCGCGTTGCACAGTGCAACAGACTTGCGCTCCGAGCCTCCCATCGTGAGGCTGTTCATGATAAACAGCGCGTCCATCGATGCCGTCATCGCAACAGGTCGAGATACCGCTGTGCCACGGCCTGCGCTGAGTAGTGCTGCGTGGCGAACGCCTGCGCAACCGCGCCCATCGATCGCAGTTCGTCTGATGCCGGCAATAACCGCGTCAGCGCGGCGGGCAGTTTTCCGGCTTCCGTGCAGTGGATGCCGAGCGTTTCCCTGGCGATCAGGCCATCGGGATCGAAGGTGCTCACTACCGGCACAGATCGCATCCAGGACTGCAGGAAGGTGTTCGGGAATCCTTCGACAGTGGATGTATTAAGGAAGACGCGGGCGCGTTCGAACAGACCACCCACATCCTGGTAAGGCACTGCGCCATGAACCGTCACGTTGGGAATCGCGCGCGCCTCAGCCACGAGCCGCTCGTAGTAGCTCTCAAGGCCCGGCAGCGCGCCGCCTGCAATCGAGAACCGGAACTGGGGGAGCTGGCGGGCAATCTGCAATGCAACCTCTGGCCGTTTGACCTGCCTGAAGTTACTGACCCACAGGACATCTATGTCCTTCTTTTCGGGAGGAAGGGTGTTGCCGGTTTCGGCTGCCATGTTGATCAGTTCACTCGCCAGTCCGTAGTTCGATTGAAGCAGGTTCTGCTGGTGCACGGTCTGGGCAGCGATAAGGTGAGAGTTCCTCATGCCGTACTCGAATAGTTTTCGGTCGCGCCAGTACTTGATGAGCTGCGCACCGGGAATGCAGTTGGCGTCCGATGCGATCCGGCATATCAGTTTGCGGTGGAATTGCCTGCAGAACCAGGCCGCGTAGCCGGTTTCCACTCCTGCCGGAGACTGGTAATAGATGTCCGCATCGGCTCGATGCATGGCAGCGATAACCGCTGTCATGCGCGGATGGATGAATCGCAGCACGGGCACACCCGCGTCACGCCGGTACGTGGCGATGGCGCGGATTCCGTCAACAACCGTATCCCGGGGTTGACCATGATCGTATACGAGGATGCTGATATCCAGCCCTAGATCGCGCCATGCGCGCGCCAGCAGGACATGCTGCACGGGCTCCCCACCGATGAATTGGACATCTTTCTGGGCCGACAGAACCGGCCAGGCATCGAGTCCAACGAAGCACAGCTTCATGCGCGCTCGGCTCATCCGTGCCGATCTCGCAGAGGGCTGTTTGTGCTTTGAGGCTGCGCATGCCAGCCATAGCGGTCACTCGCTTGTACGGGCGCCTGCTGCAATACCGGCCTGCCTCCATTCTGGACCTCTGTTTGGACGGCCAGCAGGCCGGCCCGCGTAACGAAGCCGATATATGCCCAGATGTAGAGCCACGCGGCAAACATCTCGATAAAGAACACGGCGGTTGCCACCGACAGCAGGCTGACGACGAAGGCGATGTAGGTAAAGCGGTCAGGCGAGGTCAGGCGTTTGGCGGTCTTCGTCGCCAGCTTTATGGCGGTTACAAATGGAATGATGAGGCAGATGAGCCCGGGTAATCCCAGATTGAACCAATAACTGAGGTAGGTATTGTGAGGTGAGTACTGGAACGGCATGCTCCAGTAGACGCGCCATCCATAGCCGGTCAGGAAGGTGAGCGGCTCCGCTGCCATGACTTTGATCGCAGCAATCCAGAAATCTGTTCGCCCGCTGGTGGCCTCACCAAGATCGGCTTGGCCACTTTCGCTCATCAGGCGATCGAGCACCAGGCTGCGGAATTCGCTGTTGATTGCAAACATGACAAGCAGGCACAGCACTATGCCGGCAGTTCCGATCGCTAGCAGCCGGCTTACAGGCAGCTGCCGCCGGAATATGTAGGCCGCAATGATGGCGCCTACGAACAGGCCCAGGAAGCCACCCCTGGATACGGTGAGCAGCATCACGACTGCCGCCATGCCCGCAGACGCGATCCATGTTGTGCGCCAGAATCCGCGATCTGTAACCGCTCTGGCGATGTAGATGGGCAGGAAGAACGCGATGTAGGCGGCGTACATGTTCGCTTCACCCAGCGCGCCGTCGACACGTCCATCATCGCGTATTGGGGACACGCCGAATCCCGTCAGCCCGGAAACCTCCGCAAGTGTGAACAGCTGCGGCAGGTTGCTTGCAAGCGCCGCCAGCCGCATTGCCAGATCGGTCTCTTCCTTGGTTCGCACGGCAAAAAAACATACCAGGAACATGACGTAGAAATCCGCAATGATGGGTTTGATCAACAGGCCATTGCCGACGACGTCATAGTTGTCGTAGCGAATGATGAAGCTGGCGACGACCCATGTAAGCAGCGCGTACAGGATCAGGAGCAATTGTGGCGTGTGCATTCCCCGAGGGCGGAAACGCAGTTCGCGAGTCAGCATTCCGCGCAGCATCAGGAATGCGAAGAAGGAATACAGGAACAGGTTCTTGAAGCTGATGCCTGGGGCCAGGCCCTTGTCGATAACAAAGATGTCGAGTGTTATCTGCCAGACGAACAGCGCGCCGAGTAGGTACGGCATTCCGCTTACCGGTTGTTTGCGCCGGGCGTGTAGTAGCCGTAGCCGTGTCTGTTGGCTTCATCCGAACGGTTCAGTACGACCCCGATGAGATTCATCTCCTGCAGAACGGTCTTTGCGCTTTCAAGCGCTGTACGTTCGGTGTGACCCTGGGAGACGACCAGCAGCATGCCATCGGTGCGGGGCGCCAGTGCGATTACGTCGTCCGATGAGAGTACCGGTGGCAGATCGACCAGGACGATGCGTTGTGGTTGCGCGGAACGCAACTGTCGCAGCAGTTCATCCATGCGCGGCGATGCCAGAAGCTCGGACGAGTTGCCCCCTGTGGGGCGATTCGGCAGGACGAAGAGCCGCTCGACTCCCGGCTGGTACAGCACTTGGTTCAGTTCGGCCTTGCCGGTCAGGTATTCGGTGAGGCCATGATCGAACTGGATACCCAGCCGTTCGGCTATGGTAGGCCGCTGCAGATCGGCGTCTATCAGCACGACATGGGTATTTACGTCGCGCGCCAAGGCGATGGCCAGGTTGATCGCAGTCAGGGACTTGCCCTCGCCGGACATGGCGCCCGTGATGCCCACGCATTGCCAGTTCATGGAAGTCAGGCGTTGCAGGAGCCTCGTTCGCAGGATCTTGTATGCGCGGCTTGCATGGTCGTCATTCGATGCCAGCAGTATGCAGTTGTCGGCCATGCGCTGCTGGTCGAGCTGTACCGGTCGCGCGCGAAGCTCGACGCCATCCGGGACAAAATTCTGGTCCTGGTCGGTCCGCGGAGTAGCTGCCCCTGGCTGTGCCGGAGCACTGTCAGTCCGTCGCTGCCGATCCTTCTGCAATGAACGTTCGATGATGCTCATGGTTCAGCTTCCCAGCAGGCCGTAGCCAGCGGCAAATAGCCCAACGGTTGCTATGGTAATACTGCCCGCCAGCACGAACCGGCCTCTCGTCCTGGCCTGCATGGTCGAGGAGTTGGCGATCACCGGAATAACGCCGAGAGACGCGACTCCAAGGATTTTGAACACATCGCGGGTGCTGCGCACGGTGCTGTCCCGGATCTCGGCCAACAGCATGCCAGCAACCCCCAGAACGCCTCCCATCAGCATGCCCACAATGACCACGAGCAGTTTCTGTCCCTTCGCAGTGGACTTGGGGAGAGTGGGTTTCTGGATCATGCGGAATGCATCGACCGAGCCGGATGAAATCGCTTCCTGGGCCGATTCAGCTTCGATCTTCCTTTGAAGAACATCCTGGTAGGCCTGGCGCGCGGCGCTGACGTCCTGATTGATCACAGCGTACTGCCGTTCCACCTGGGGAGTCGCCGTAATCTGTCCCTGCACGGAAGAGATCCGTCCGCGGGTTTCCGCCGCACCAGACTGCACGGAGGCGATCTGGGAGTTCAGGGAATTCAGCTGTGACGTCAGCTGCAGCTGCACCGGCGTCATGGTTGCGGCGACGCGGGGGGTGGTTTCTCCTGTCGCGACCCGGGCCTGCAATTCCGCGACCCGGCGTTGCAGGCGCTTGATGTCCGGATGCTCGGGACTGTAGCGCGTCAGGGCTTGGGTCAGGGCGGCCTGCTCACTGGCAAGCTGGGTACTGAGGGAAGCGCCCGTCTGGCCTCCACTGCGGAGGTCGTCAATCTCCCGGCGCAGCGCGACCATGTCAGGATGACTGTCGTCGTAGAGCTGGGCTTTGCGTCGGTAGTCTTCCTCAAGTTGCTGCAGCCGCTCCGCTGAGGGCGAGAGAGTGCGCGCCTGCTGCAACTGCTGCGCTACAAAGTCACGTTCCCGCTGCAGCGTTCTCAGGTGCGTTTCAGCATCCTGCAAGTCCCGCTCCGCGCGATTCTTGAAGTCAAGATTGAGCTGGTTGATTTCGGGCAACGCGCCAATATTCCGTTGCTTGAAATCGGCAAGCTGTTTTTCCTTTGCGGCAACCGTTATCCGCCGTCGTTCGGTTTCAGCGGTCATGAATTCGGCTGCGGCTGCGGCTCGCTGCTGGCGGTTTTCACGGTCGGCAGTGACGAATTCCTTGGCCAGCCACCCGGTGCGTTCCTGCGCTTCGGTCGGGGTGCGCCCTCCTGAAGACACGCTAAAGGACGAGATGATGGTTTTCTCGCGCCCAGTCTGCGGGTCGAGCACCTGCCGGGATACGATTCTGACGTTGATGTCCTTGTCCGCCGCAGCAACGGCAGCTTCGCGTGTACGCTGGTTGGCGGGCAGCTGGCCTGTTGCTTCCAGCATCCTTTCCAGGCTGGCCGGACGCCGGATGGTTTCATCGAGATCCTTCACATACTGATCGGCATAGCTGTCGCGTTGACCTGCCGGGCCCTGGAATCCGGCAAGCCTTGATTCCTCGATGGCAAAGGTAGCGGACGACTGGTAGGTTCCAGGCAGAAACAGCGCCAGCAAAACAGCGGCCAGCGGGACAGGGATAGCGGCCCCCGCAAGTATGCGGCGTCGGCGCCTGCAGGCATCCATGAACTCTGAAATACCGGACGATTCAGCGGTTTCCACCAGAAAACCCTCGAATTAGCCGCGCTGTCATGGCGGCAGATTTTGAATAGGAGATCTTAACCCCGGGGGCTACCCGAATTATGTGACGTGCCCCCCGGCAACGCCTATCGGTTGTCGCGGCGCGGCTGCCAGATCGTCGAAAGAGTGACAGCGTGCGATGAAGCGGAGTCCCGTCCATCATCGAAGTCCTGCTGTGCGCCGCCATAGCGCAATTGTACGCTCCAGGCACGGCGCAGCCGCCATTCAATGCCTGCGGATCCGGTGACGTAGGTGCGGTCCGAATAACCGGACAGTTCATCGGCGGCGGATGCCCAGACAGCCCGAACGGTCACTATCGACGAAACCCTCTGGCTGAAGTTGTGGGTGAATCGCACATAGGCATCGTCACGGATCAGCAGCGAGCCAGATCCGTTCGGGTCCAAGGCATGGGTGTACTGGGCGAACAGCGCGCCGCGCTGTAGCGTGCGCTCGAAGCCGCCGCCGAACTCCGGTTCGGTTACCTTTGTTTCCCCGGAAGGTCGCGCGGGGCTGTCGATGGTGGAGCGCGCCACGCCAAGACGCAGAAAAGCCCGCGACCGCTGCGAGGTCTCGCGCCAGATCTCCAGGCGAGCGCCGTAGGTATCGGCATCCGTGAAACCGGATTCCGGGCGAAACAGCGCGCCGAAAACGGACGGCGTGATTTCGATACGCTCGGACGTGCGGAAAGACAGACCAAGCGAGGCATCGGAACTGGAATAGTCGTTCTGCGCTCCGGCGATGGTCTGGTCATACGTCGAGCTGGTATAGCCAACCCCAAGGTTGACCCGCGACCGTTGCGAAAGGGTCCAGGAGCCGGTGCCGCGGCCGGTCCCCGTCTTCAGGGTGTTCTTGCTGTAGATCAGGCCTGATTCGCCACCGCTGGTTGAGCCGAGCGGCAGATCGGATTCTGCCAGCGTCACTTCATTGCTTGAAACACCCTGGCGCGACAATTCCGTGTCGAGGCCATAGTTGCTTCGCTGGCTACGCCAGGAGGTGCTACCGGACAGGTAGAGGTCCGTGCTTTCCTTGTCGGAATCGGACGAGCCGTACTGGGTGGCATGTACGCGTGGTGTCAGGCTGGATCTGGAACGTGGCGTGTTCGACTGCATCTGCAGTGATACATCGGCCACTGCGCCGGCCACGGAACCGGATGCCGGTTGATCGTCGGGAAGCAACCACGGGTTGCTGTCGTAGTTCGCACCGATCTCTACGCGGGGAGTGATGCTGTTCTCGGCCGCGATGGAGTGATCAGCCAGCATTGCCATGGCAACGGCGCTGACAATGCCCGATGCGGGATTTCGAAACGAGCGCCTCACGGTACCACCACGACATCGTCGGCCTGCAGCTCGATGTTCTGCGCGAGATCCTTGCCCCGCACCACGTCGGTGTACTTGAATGCCACCGCCACCTGAGCGCCATTTTGGCGGCGCAAGACCTTGATGTCTCCCAGGGATGCGAAAGCAGTAGGACCTCCGGCCATGGCCAAGGCCTGCATCACGCTGATGTCGCGGCTGAGCACGAAGTCGCCAGGCCTGTTGACCTGACCGATGACGTAAATCCTGTTACCACGGACTTCCTGGACGGACACGGATACGACAGGATCGGATATGTAGCGCTTGAGGCGTTCGGTGAGCAGCTTCTGCAGGTCAGCAACAGTCTTGCCGCGAGCATCGATCTCGCCCGCCAAGGGAAAGGAAAACCCGCCGTCAGGTCGTACCGTGACGGGGTTCTGGAGCGAGGGTTCGCGCCATACCGAGATGGCTAGCACGTCTCCCGCCTGGATGGCGTAGGACGGCTCGGTCGCGGATATTGCCATGCCGCACCAGCTGAGGCCGGTGACTGTAAGCAGTGAAATGAAGATGCGTCGCATATTGTAAAAATATTGCACTGGTCGTGCATCCTGGTGAGGTAGCCGATCATCCTTGACAGTGTACGATGCTGCGCAACACCCCGAGTGTCAAGATCGTACTGCGGGGGTTATCCCGTATTGGCGAGTCTCTGCCCATCTGATGAACAGTCCGTCTCCAACAGCACAGAACGAGGATGTTCCGGCCAATGCTGCATCCATCGTCGAGTCGCCATTCTTCATATCTGTTGCGACGGAACAGATATTTGCCTTTTTGCACGAACCCCAGGGGTTGAATGCAGATACGGCGGTGATTGTCTGCCACGCTTCGGCCGAGGAGAAATACTGGTCCCACCGTGTCTACGTGAATTTCGCGCGGGAAGCCGCGCGGTCGGGCAAAGCGGTGCTGCGTATTGACTTCCGTGGCGAGGGAGAAAGTGACGGGGAGTTCGAGTCGTCGGGCATCCGTTCGCGTGTCGATGACGTCAGGGTTGCCGTTGCCGCGCTGGTGCAGATGCGGCCCGGTCTGCGGAGTGTTGTCCTGATGGGACACCGCCTCGGTGCGATGGTTGCGGGATTGGCCGCTGCCGAGCTGGGCTCGCGCATTTCCGGGCTGGTGCTGTGGGATGCCGTATTTGACGGCCGGGGCTATCTGATGCAGGTGCTCAGACAGCATCTGGCCATGCAGCTTTCCGCTGGCGTGACCATTTCTGCGGATAGAGAGTCATTGCTTGATTCCATGCTGTCAGGCGGGCGCGTCAATATCGAAGGTTATGAGTTTGGCAACCCGCTCGTCAGCGACATGGTCGATTTTGCGTGGTATCTCCGCGATCCCGTCAGATCGCAGACCTGCACGGGGAGGTAACGGCGACTGCGGTAAAGGAGGCGCAATTCTGGCGCGAAACACGCCAGTTTCATCGCCGCGCTCCTTCGATGATGGCTGCCACAGCCGAATGGCTTGCAGAGAAGTTTCCATGAACCGCCGGATACTCAGGGTTCCCGGTGCGAGAGACAGCTTTTCCTACGCCACGCTGACCATGCCGGAGGCCGGAACCGGCCCCGCGGCGGTAGTCTGCATTCTTCTGTCACCGGGTGCGAAGACCCGGGTCGCACCACACCGACTGTACCGGAAGCTTGAAACTGAGTTCCTTGCTCACGGCATTCCCGTGCTGCGGCTGGATTGCCAGGGTTTCGGTGATTCCTCGGAGGAGAAGGTATTCACCGAAGACTTGCTCGCCACGTACAACTCAGCGCAATTCGGACGGCACGTTCCGGATGCGGTCGCAGCAATGGACTATGCAGCGCGTGAACTGAACGTGTCGCAGTTCATTCTTGGGGGGCTGTGTGGCGGCGCGCTGACTGCGCTGTACGCGGCAGCCGAGGATCGGCGGGTATTGGGCATATATTCGGTTGGAATGCCTGTGGCACAGGCGGATGTACGGGAAGCAGAGGGGGCACCCGCATTGACCCGCGGCGAAGCCCGGGCAGCAGGGCGCAGCTTGCGTCGTAAGTTGTTCAGACCACATTCGTGGGTCCGTTTTCTTACGTTGAAAAGCGACTATCGTCTTTACGTGCACCTCGCTGGAAACCTGCTGAGACGCGCGTTCCATATCGTGCTGCCGCAGCGGAATGCAGATACGCCGGTCCTGACCCCGGCAGATCTGCCCCGATCCGAACTGCATCCGTTGTTTGCGCCGGCATTCTTCGGGGCTGCCAGATCCGGCGCGCAGATGCTGCTGTTGTTCGGCGCGAATGACAGGATGCTGTGGAATTATCAGGAACGGTTTGCGGAGTCCTGCCGGAAGCAGATCGATGCCTTTGGCGACCGCATCCGCGTCCATGTGGTGCCGGATGCAAACCATGTCCTGACTGAACGTCAATCGACAGACGCCGCGCGCCAGGCAACGCGTGAGTGGCTTGACAGCGTATTCCCGACCAATGCAGCAGTTCCGGTCGCGGCGGCGGGTATACGTGCCGAGATCGTGTCCACTGCAGAGCGGTTCCGGGAACTGCGCGATGAATGGACCCACCTGCTGGCGGCGAGTCCTTCAAACAGCGTGACGCTGACGTGGGAGTGGCTGCACACTTGGTGGCAGGTCTACGGCGAAGACCGCCAACTGCGCCTAATATTGGTCCGGGAGAATGGCGTTCTGGTGGGCGCAGCTCCGCTGCTGATGCGCCAACGACTCTGTTGGCACTTCGGCATCGTTCCGTACCGGCGTATGGAATTGCTGGCCTCCGGGGAGGAGCAGAACGACATGGTCTGTTCCGACTATATCGACTGGCTGTTTCTGCCCGGGAAGGCACAGTGTGTGGTCGACGTCGTGCTGGATGAGCTCGAAGGGCTTCCGGGAAAGCGCTGGGAAGAAATCCTGCTGCTGGATGTGTGGAGCGAATCGCCTACGATTGCAGCGCTACAGGCCACGTGTTCCCGGCGAGGATTGCGGTTCGAAGAACTGCGCAGGGATTCATGCTCGTACATAACCTTGCGTGGCAGCTGGGATGCCTACCTGCAATCGGTCAGTTCCAGCCAGCGCTACCGGATTCGCCGGGCCATCCGGGAGTTCACGAAGCTGGGGGGTACCTACGAGCTTCTGTCGGATCCGACGGAGATCGCCGCGAAGTACGGCGTGCTCATCCAGCTGCACCAGCGACGCTGGACATCGAAGGGAGAGCCTGGCGCGTTTGCCAGTCTGAAGCGCTCGGAGTTCCATCGCAGGCTGATTCCCCTCGCGCTCGAACAGGGGTGGTTGAGGCTCGGAGTCCTCAGCCTTCAGGGCAAGCCGGTGGCTGCGATATACAACTTCACCTACGGCGGACGCGTGTATTTTTACCAGTCGGGGATGGTTCCGCAGGACGAGTCGGGTCTGCGGCCGGGTGTATTGCTGCATGCAATGGAGATCCAGGCTGCAATCGAGGCGGGCGATGTGGAATACGACTTCCTCAAGCGTGGAGAGTCTTCCTACAAGGATGATTGGACCAAGGAGCGACGGTATCTCGTTGCCGTGCGGGTTTCCCGCGGAGGGACCAAGGACGCGCTGCTGCAGGCAGTGCGGCGAACGCGATCGGGCCTGAGGCCCGTCAAGAAATTCGTGCAGCGACTCGCAGGTGGAGCATGAAGCCAGCGTTCCTGATCACCATCGACACCGAGGGAGACGATTTGTGGTCGCGGCCGAAGTCGATCGAAACCCGCAATGCCGGATATCTGCCGCGGTTCCAGCAGCTGTGTGAAAAGCATGGACTGAAGCCAACCTACCTGACGAACTACGAGATGGCGATGTCGAAGCCGTTCCAGGAGATGGCGCGCGATTGCATAGCACGAGGAACGGCGGAGGTTGGCATGCATCTGCATGCATGGAACTCGCCGCCGCTGGGCGCACTTACCGACGATGACATGGCATGCCAGCCGTATCTTGTTGAGTATTCAACCGAGGTGATGAAACAGAAAATCGGGTACATGACCCATCTGCTGGAAGACACGTTCCAGACCGACATGGTCAGTCATCGAGCCGGTCGCTGGGCGATCGACAGCCGGTATGTCCGGCTGCTGGTGGAGTACGGTTACACGATCGACTGCTCCGTCACGCCGACGGTTTCATGGAAGGCATCCATGGGTGATCCCGCAGGAGAAGGTGGAACCGACTACAGCGGATATCCGGCCGATGCGTATTTTGTCGACCTTGATGATCCGGCGCGCGCGGGGAATAGCCCGCTGCTGGAGTTGCCCATGACGGTTCGCTGGCCGGCGGCGGCATGGGCGAAATGGATTCCTTCCCGGCTCAGAAGGTTGCGAGGCATCGGGCGTCTGAACAGGCGGAACTGGATGCGGCCCGATGGCAGGAACGTCGCGGATCTGCTGGCGATTATAGAGGGCGAAGTACAGGCATCCGCGCCATACGTCGAGTTCATGCTGCATTCCTCCGAATTCATGCCTGGCGGCAGTCATGTGTTCCGGAACCAGCAGCAGATCGATGCCCTCTATTCGGATCTCGAGCGGCTGTTCGCACGTGCTGCCGAAGTCTACAGCGGCCGGACACTCAAGGAGTATGGACAGGAGGTCGCTGCAGGGCTGCGCCCGGCGGCCCGCGCTTGACGGCTTATTCGATATTGCATGACAAGGGCATTGCTTTCCATAAACAACTATCACTATTGAGACTTGCATAAATAGATGACAGCGCTCAGAGCGCCAGTTCCGCCTGTTGCCAGAAGGCACGCACCAGCGTGGATCGGCGCGCCGTCCCCCCCGTGCGAATGTGACGTGAGACACCTGACCTCAATAATTTAGAGTACAGGTAGGATCCACACATGACCATGCTATTGAACTCTGCGATGAATGTTACGCCGGCACTGCCGTCCTTCGAGGCCATCACGGAAGGAGCCCGTAGGGCGACTGGAGTGATGGCCTCGGGCGCGCCGCGTCCCGATCCAGAGGTTGTCGTGATTGCACGGCGCCGGCAATTCTCGGCGGCCGAGAAGCGACGCCTGGTGAATGAAGCCGAGCGCTGCAAGGCGCGCGGTGAGCTCGGTGCGTTCCTGCGTCGCGAGCGCATCTATTCCTCGATGCTTGCGAGCTGGCGCAAGCAAATCGGTGCTGCAGATCGTGCGGTATTGGCTCCCAAGCGGCGTGGCCCGAAGCCAGACCTTGTGGCCCGGCAGAATGCAGCACTGAGTCGCGACATCGTACGTCTGCAGAAGAAACTGGAGCGCGCCGAACTGATCATCGATGCTCAAAAAAAAACTGTGCGCGGTACTCGGCCTGCCGACCTCGGACGACCGGAGCGAGAACGAGTGATGACCCTCGTCGCCGAACTGGCCCCTCGCATCGGCATGGAGGAGCGCGTTGCTCTTAAATTAATAAAATATTTTCTTGCGTGACGATACACTTGAATTTGACTCTGCGCACAGAGAGCCTTATGTTTAGTAGCAGACTGTTGTTCGTCGACTATCAGATCGATCGGACGGTTCACTTCGATCAACTTATATGACGGCTGCGCTGTCCGTGTGTTTCGTTGGCTACTACAACCTGCCAATACTCGCGCGTGGTTTTGAAGAACATCGCACGGGTGGCGAGGAAGTGCAGCAAACGCTGCTTGCGAAAGCGTTGGCGCAGCGCGGCTACCGGGCCAGCATGGTAGTTGCCGATTACGGTCAGCCGGACGGACAGCAATGGCACGGCGTTACCACCTACAAGACGTATGCGCCCGATGCCGGGCTGCCTGTAATTCGCTTTTTGCATCCGCGCTGGACTGCGCTCCATGCGGCATTGAAGCGTGCTGACGCCGACGTTTACTACGTTAGTCCTGCAAGTGCACAGCTCGGTCAGGTGGCGATGTTTGCCCGGCGACGAGGGCGGCGCGTAATCTTCCGCAGCGCGCACGACGCCAACTGCGACCCGGCCACGCTGATGATCAAATACTCGCGCGACCGCCGCTTGTACGAGTACGGGCTGCGCCATGCCAACGTCATCCTTGCCCAAACCGCGATCCAGCAGAAGCTGCTTGCAAAGCATTATCGTCTGCCGAGTACCATTGCGGTAATGATGGTCGAGCCAGCGGCATGGGAGCTATCGTTCGAGCAGCGCGACGTCGATGTGCTGTGGGTCAATAACCTGCGTCGTTTCAAGCGACCGGAGCTGTATGTTGAACTCGCACGGCAGTTGCCGGACATGCGGCTGCACATGGTCGGCGGAGCCTTGCCGGGCTTTGCCGATGTCCATCAGGCGCTGTGCGCCGAACTCGGCTCAGTGCCGCAGCTCACATACCACGGTCCGGTGCCCTACCACGACGTAAACGACTTATACGAACGCGCGCGGGTATTCGTGAATACTTCGGACACGGAGGGCTTTCCGAACTCATATCTTCAAGCATGGGTGCGCGGCGTGCCCGTGGTGGCATTCTTCGATCCGGATGACCTCATTGCCCGCGAGGGGCTCGGCGTCGCTGTTGCATCGCTGGCGGATATGCGCGCCGCGGTTGCGCGATTGCTGAGCGATCCGGCGCATTGGGCTGCGGTCAGCGCACGCTGCAAGTGGTTTATGCAGACGCATTACAATGAAGAGCGGATACTTGAACCCTACCTTAAGGCCATAGCGGACAACACATGAATCAGCTGAATTGCACCCCGAACCGGGAATGTCTGGCCGTGCCCTGCTGCAGCCAGCAGACCGTTGAAAAGCGCGGTTTCAAAGCGGTTCTGATGCGTCCGAATACCATTTCCTCATTGGTTTAGCCGCCTATTGAGACTTGCATAAATAGATGACAGCGCTCAGAGCGCCATGCGGGCATGACGAATACTGCTGTCACCGATCAGGGCATGGCGGCACGCCGTTGGGTCGAGTCTCACTTTTCGGCCGGGCCTTATCTTGAACGCATCAAGCGCCTCTATGATGAAGAGCTTCTGCGCGACTGAAAGCTGCCTATCATCCGCCGGCAGTCATGGAGGACAGCCTTGATTTCCAGTGAGCCGAAGAAATGAAGAAGCGCAACATATGCGGCGACGTACACGGCCGCGCTGACTGACGCTGTCAACAGGTCCATGATCCCCGCATGCGCGGGTAAAGCCAACAGGGGGATGGGCACGATGGCCGCAAGTATTACCCTGAGCAATACGTGCAGGTTCGCCGCCTGGGCTATACGCGTTCGCGTTGCACGGGCAACTCTGTGTGCGTAATAGCCAAATACCACGAGTTGGGTGACGACCAATGCGATGACGGCGCCTGTAATTCCGATCCGAGGCAGCAGTGTGAGCAGCAGTCCCAAATTTACGGCCGTACCCAGGATGGAACCACGAACGAACGTTGTCGTGATTCCCAGCAGTCGTAGCGCCACCCCAAAGTCAACGGTATCGCTCAGGATTGCCAGCAGGTAGACCTGGAATACCACTACTGCTGGAAGGTAGTTTTCCGAGAACAGCGTGACCACGAACAGTTCAGCGTAGCGTGCAAGCAGGACGCCAACCGGCACCAGCATCATCGCGAACAGGGCATTCGAACGATACCAGAGAGCGAGTGACACGCTGTTCGTGTCGCCACCGCTGTCCTTGGCCATTCGTGGCAGGATGGCGTCCGAGACCGAGTTCCTGGCTTCATAGAGAACCGGGACCGCGTATGTACCGATGGAGTACTGCGCAAGTCCGGTCGGACCGATCATGCGGGCGATCAAGATGTTGCCAATATACCGATTGAAGATGGCAACCATCCGGGAGGCTCCAAGTGGCAGGCAGTATCGGAATTGAGCCTTCCACAAATCGTCCCTGCTGGAGGATTCTTTTCTGGACAGGCGGCGCCAGGCAATTGCGCATGCGATCAGTCTTGTGGCTTCCATGGCGAGCAGCCAGTTGATGATGTCGGTAACGCTATGAGTGACTGCGGCAACGATCAGAATCACGCAAAGACGCACTATCAGGCGTCCCGAGGTGTAGGCGAACGCCGCGCTTGTTCGCTGCTGACTAATCCAGAGGAACTCCCAGAAATCCACATTTACGCAGAACAGTGTGTAGATGAGGATCTGCGCGCCATATTGTCCAAGGATGTGGCCGTTCAGTGCCCAGTTCAGGATCCAGAGCCCGCCGCAGATGGTGACGCTGGAAACGGCAGTCGCCAGTACGGTTTGGCGCACCAGCAACCAGGTGTGGCCCGGAAACGCGGGCACGAAGTACATCAGGCTCTGGTTGAACGCGAAGCTCGTGATTGGAAGCAGCACGCTGATGTAAACGAGGAATTCGCGATAGGTGCCGAACTCTTCGACGCTGAGCAGTCGGACCAGCAGGATCGGCCCGATCATCATCAGCGCCGTGTTGCTGATGCGCATGAAGAGTATCACCAGGGCGGTGCGCGAGAGGCTCATGATTCCGGTCCGTCAGCAGTTTTAAATGGATCAGGCAAGACCCATGAGTCAAGCATGTGGCCGTCGTACGCGAACGGCTGAAACCGGAAGCTTTGGCGCATGCGCTGCAAATCTTGAGTGACGCTGTTCGAGAAGATATCGTTAAATTCGCGAAGGCATCTTGAATTTGCTGCTTCCTCGATGTGGCTCAGGCTCTCATCGGAACACGCGCTGAATGGTATGGCGATTTGATCTCGGCGTCGATGCGGAAGTGCGGGATGCGCGCCGGTCGTACCCTTGCGCTGCCGAAGCGGGCCTGCTGAGCTGTTGAAGCAACGACGCGCGGCCACATTCTCGTGGCTACCCGATGCCCCTGCTCTGGCAGCACCGTCCGGATAACGCAACAACGGGCGAGTCGGCCTTGATCGTAGGGTACTATTGGACGATCAGTGTCTTGATGCGAAGGTTCCCGGTAGCGGGCAGCTTGCCGGCGCGTGGGTCCAATGAGTGCCAGGAACGGGTTGAAGCTGCGTCCACGTGGGCATGCATGACAACAGAATTGAAGTCATGAGCGCCGGAAAAATCCCAATGGAATCAATGTTTATACGCAATTTCTCGATCATCGCTCACGTGGATCATGGCAAGTCGACGCTGGCGGATCGCCTGATCCAGCTCTGCGGCGGCCTCGAAGAGCGCGAGATGCAGTCGCAGGTGCTCGACTCGATGGAGCTGGAGCGCGAGCGCGGCATCACCATCAAGGCGCAGAGCGTCACGCTGCACTACGTCGCCCGTGACGGCGAGCGCTACCAGCTGAATCTGATCGACACTCCGGGGCACGTCGATTTCTCGTATGAAGTCTCGCGCAGCCTGGCGGCCTGCGATGGCGCGCTGCTGGTGGTCGATGCCTCGCAGGGCGTTGAGGCCCAGAGCGTGGCCAACTGCCACACCGCGGTGGAGCAGGGTCTGGAAGTGCTGCCGGTGATCAACAAGATCGATCTGCCTTCGGCCGATCCCGACCGGGTGATGAAGGAGATCGAGGAAATCATCGGCATCGAGGCGCACGATGCCATGCGCGTCAGCGCCAAGACCGGCGAGGGCGTGCCCGATCTGCTGGAAGCCATCATCCAGCGCATCCCGGCACCCAAGGGTGATCCGCAGGCACCACTGCAGGCGCTGATCGTCGATTCCTGGTTCGACAACTATGTCGGCGTCGTGTCGCTGGTGCGCGTGGTCAATGGCACGCTGCGCACCGGCGAGAAAATCCGCGTCATGTCCACCGGGCGCAGCCACACCATCGACAAGCTGGGCCGTTTCACGCCCAAGTCGGTGGTGCTGCGCGAGCTGTCGGCGGGCGAGGTGGGTTTTGTCATCGCCGGCATCAAGGAGATCGATGGTGCTCCGGTGGGCGACACCATTACCGCTGAATCGCGTCAGGCGGCGGCGCCGCTGCCGGGTTTCAAGCAGGTACAGCCGCGCGTGTTCGCCGGCGTGTTTCCGGTCAACTCCGAAGACTATGAAAGCTTCCGCGACGCGCTGTCCAAGCTGAAGCTCAACGATTCGGCCCTGCATTACGAGCCCGAGGTTTCCACCGCACTGGGCTTCGGGTTCCGCTGCGGTTTTCTCGGCCTGTTGCACATGGACATCGTGCAGGAGCGGCTGGAGCGCGAATACCAACTGGACCTGATCACCAGCGCGCCGACGGTGGTGTACGAGGTGGCCTGCACCGATGGTGAGGTGCTGCACATCGACAGTCCGTCCAAGCTCCCGCCGCCGGACAAGATCGCCGAGATCCGCGAACCCATCATCACCGCCAGCATCCTGGTGCCGCCCGATCATGTGGGCGCGGTGCTGGGGTTGTGCAGCGAGAAGCGCGGCGTGCAGCAGAAGATGCAGTTCCTCGCTACGCAGGTGTCGTTGCAGTACCAGCTGCCGCTGGCCGAAGTGGTGCTGGACTTCTTCGATCGCCTGAAGTCCGCCAGTCGCGGCTACGCCTCGTTCGACTATGAATTCAGCCATTTCCAGAATGCACCGCTGGTCAAGCTGGATATCCTGATCAACGGCGACAAGGTGGACGCGCTGGCGCTGATCGCGCATCGCGACAACGCCTACCAGCGCGGCCGCGAGCTGGTCGACAAGATGCAGGAGCTGATTCCGCGCCAGATGTTCGAGGTGGCGGTGCAGGCGGCCATCGGCAGTCACGTGATCGCGCGCGCCACCGTCAAGGCGCTGCGCAAGAATGTGCTGGCCAAGTGTTACGGTGGCGATATCAGCCGCAAGCGCAAGCTGCTCGAGAAACAGAAAGAAGGCAAGAAACGCATGAAGCAGGTGGGCTCGGTGGATATCCCGCAGGAAGCCTTCCTCGCCGTGCTCCAGGTGGGACGCAAGTAATGCTGACACAGATCCTCGGAATCCTGACCATCATTGCCGTGCCGGTGGCGGCCATCGTCATCGTCGACGACTGGTTACTGCGTCCGCGCCGGCAGCTGTCGAATCCGGGCGCGACCGATCCGCGCTGGCTGGCACTGCTGTACCAGGCGCTGCCGGTGCTGCTGTTCGTCGCCGTGGTGCGCATGCTGATGTCGGAGCGTCTGGACTTCAGCCTGGTGCTGGTGCTGGCGGTGGCGGTGGCGGCCGTGGTGTGGCTGCTGGACAGGCTGCTGCTGGAGCCGATGCGGCGTCGTTATGCTGCGACCCAGGGCCGCCCGGTGGAGGTGGCGACGCTGCCGGTCACCGTCGATTACGCACGCAGTTTTCTGCCGGTAATGCTGGTGGTGCTGGTGGTGCGCTCGTTCATCTTCGAACCGTTCCGCATTCCCTCGGATTCGATGATGCCGACGCTGCTGGATGGCGACTTCATCGCCGTCAACAAGTTTGCCTACGGATTGCGGCTGCCGGTGCTGAACAGCAAGGTGGTGCCGGTGGGGGAACCGCAGCGTGGCGATGTGGTGGTGTTCCGCTATCCGCCCGATCCGGCGGTCAATTACGTCAAGCGCCTGGTCGGCTTGCCCGGCGATCGCGTGCAGGTGATCAACGATCAGCTGGTGATCAACGGCCAGCCGGTGACGCTGGAAGACAATGGCCGCTATCAGGACGGCTGCTACGCCAACATGCGGCTGGCCACCGAGCAGCTGGGCGAGCATCGCCATCAGACGCTGTCCTGTCACACGCCCGGCGATCTGATGGCGCCGCCGGCGCAATCCTGCGGCCGCAGTATCGGACGCAGCTACCTGTGCAGCGAAGACGGCCCCCCGGAACTCGCCGATCGCAGCGACTTTTCCGAGACCGTGGTGCCTGCCGGCAACTATCTGATGATCGGCGACAACCGTGACAACAGCGCCGACAGCCGTTACTGGGGTTTCGTCCCCGAGAGCCATCTGGTCGGCAAGGCGACGCGAATCTGGTTCAATTGGGATCTGCAGCGCGACGGTGGGCCGAACTGGGGCCGCATCGGTCGCCGCATCGACTAGGCTAGGGCTTGGGGCCGAAAAGGGGTTCGACTATGCGCAAGTCTCAACGTGGCGTGACCTTTCTGGGTTGGCTGATCCTGCTGCTGCCGGTGGCCATCCTGCTCTATGCCGGCATCCGGCTGACGCCCATCTACCTCAACTATCTGGCAGTGGCGCGCTCTCTGGAGCAGGTGGGCAACGAGTTTGCCGGCGAGGAACAACTCAATCCGGGCGCCGTGCGGGTGTCGCTGGAGAAGCGCTTCGACATCGAAGGCATCAACCATCCCACCATCAAGGAAATCGATGTCCACCGTTCGGACGAGGGTTGGGTGGCCATTGCCGATTATGAAGAAGTGGCGCCGCTGTTCGGCAATGTCTCGCTGCTGATCCAGTTCCACAAGCAGGTCCTGCTCTAGGGCCTGCATCGATGTCGCGATGAGCAATGCCGCTGATCCGGTCGCATGGGTGCGGCGGCGGCTGGGTTACGAACCGGCGCAGCCGGCGCTGTTCATCCAGGCGCTGACTCATCGCAGCGCGGCCGGCGACAACAACGAACGCCTGGAATTTCTCGGCGACGCGGTGCTGAACCTGCTGCTTGCCGAGTATCTGTACCGCCGCTTCACCGAAGCCGACGAGGGCACACTGAGCCGCCTGCGCTCCAGCCTGGTCAGCGGCGAGGCGCTGGCGCGGGTTGCAGCGCGCATCCAGCTGGGCGAGGTGCTGGCATTGGGTGCTGGTGAGCTGAAAACCGGCGGTTTCCGGCGCGAATCCATACTGGCCGATGCCCTCGAAGCGCTGTTTGGCGCGCTGTACCTGGACGGCGGACTGGAACTCGCGCGCCGCGTGGCGCTGGAATTGATGGAGCCCGCACTGGCCGGGCTCGACGAACTGGCTGAACTCAAGGATCCGAAGACATTGCTGCAGGAATGGCTACAGGCGCGCGGACTGGCGCTGCCGCGCTACCAGGTGGAAGGCGTGGAGGGCGAGTCGCATGCCCAGCACTTCCGTGTCAGTTGCGAAGTGCCGGCGCTGACGCAGCGTACCTGGGGCGAGGGATCGAGCCGCCGCCGCGCCGAACAATCGGCCGCCGCGGCGCTGCTGGCGCGCGTCAACCCATGAGCGAATTCCGCAGTGGTTTCGTGGCGCTGGCGGGACGGCCCAATGTGGGCAAGTCCACGCTGCTGAATGCACTGCTCGGCCAGAAGATCAGCATTGTCACGCCGCGGCCCCAGACCACCCGCCACCGGCTGATCGGCATTGCCAATTTGCCCGGTGGGCAGATTGCCTTCGTTGACACGCCCGGCCTGCACCACGGCCAGACCCGCGCGCTGAACCGCTCCATGAACCGCACCGCCGCAGCGGCGCTGCTGGATGCCGATCTGGCGGTGCTGGTGGTCGAAGCGCTGAAGTGGACCGATGAAGATGATCTGGCATTGCGGCGCGTGAAAGAGTCGGGGCGACCGGCGCTGGCCGTGATCAACAAGGTGGACAAGGTGCACCCGCGCGAGCGGCTGCTGCCATACCTGGCGCAACTCGCCACACGCCATACTTTCATGGCGTTGGTGCCGGTATCGGCGCAGAAGAACCGTAATCTGGACGATCTGCGCGTCGCCATCCTGAAATTCCTGCCCGCCGGTCCGGCGCTGTTTCCCGCCGACCAGCTCACCGACCGCAGCGAGCGCTTCCGCATTGCCGAGACCATCCGCGAGAAGCTGACGCTGGAGCTGGTCGAAGAACTGCCCTATGGCATTGCCGTGGAAGTGGAGAGCCTCACGGAGAACCCCGACGGGCAGCAGGAAGTGTCGGCGGTGATCTGGGTGGATCGCAGCGGCCAGAAACCCATTGTCATCGGCGCGGGTGGCGAGCGGCTCAAACGCATCGGCCGCGCGGCGCGCGTCGAGCTGAACAAGCTGCTGGGCAAACGTTTTCATCTGACGCTGTGGGTCAAGGTGCGAGAGGACTGGGCCGACGATGCGCGCGCGCTGGCGCAGCTGGGCATGGAATGAGTCAGGGGCCGCGACGCGTGCAGCTGGCCGCGGGCTTCGTGCTGCATCAGCGGCCATTCCGCGACAGCAGCCTGATTGTCGAGATCTTCACGCGCGAGCATGGCCGCATGAGCAGCTTCGCGCGCGCAGCGCGTGGTCCGCGCTCGCGCTTTCGTGGCCTGCAGCCATTCCAGCCGCTGTTGCTGTCCTGGAGTGGTCGTGGCGATGCGCCACAGCTGACCGGTGCCGAACCGGATGGCGCGCCCTGCACGTTGCCGGCGGGGCAGCTGCTCAGCGCCTTCTATCTCAATGAACTGCTGGTCCGGCTGACGGCGCAGCATGATCCGCATCCCGAGCTGTTCGACCTGTATGCGCGCACGCTGTCGGCGCTGGCGGAACAGTCGCGGGCGGAGACGGCGCTGCGCAGCTTCGAGCGCCAGCTGCTGGAGCTGCTGGGTTTCGGCATTGACCTGCAGCACGAGGCCGGCGGCCAGCCGGTGCAGGCCACCGCGCACTATCGTTTCCGCGCCGGCAGCGGACTGTGGTGCACCGAATCGGTCGCCGACAGTTATAGCGGCCGGATGCTGTTGCTGCTGGCCGATGAGCAGCCCATCGACGATCCGCAGTTGCTGCGGCAGGCGCGCGCGCTGATGCGCGCGGCCATCGATCATTGCCTGGAAGGACACGAACTGGCCACCCGCCGCGTCGCGCGCTCGATTGCACGCCTGGAGCGCAGCGCATGAGCAGGGCCATCGCGCTGGGCGTCAACATCGATCATGTGGCAACGCTCCGTCAGCAGCGTCATACCGTCTATCCCGACCCGGTGCGTGCCGCGCTGCTGGCCGAGCAGGCCGGTGCCGACAACATCACGCTGCATCTGCGCGAGGACCGTCGCCACATCCAGGAGGCCGACGTGCGCGCGCTGCGACCGCTGCTCACCACCCGCATGAACCTGGAGATGGCGGCCGCCGACGCCATGCTGGATCTGGCCTGCGAACTGCGTCCGGCCGACTGCTGCCTGGTGCCGGAACGGCGCGCCGAACTGACCACCGAGGGCGGCCTCGATGTGGTGGCCGGCGGCGATCGGCTGCGACGGCAATGTGAGCGGCTGGCCGCGGCCGGTATCCGTGTGGCGCTGTTCATCGCCGCCGATCCGCCGCAGATCGAGGCAGCGGTGGATTGTGGCGTGCCGGTCATCGAGCTGCATACCGGCGGCTATGCCGACAGCAGTGGCGCAGCACAGGCTGCCGAACTGCAACGGCTCCGCGCCGGTGTAAAGCGTGCGCGCGCGCTGGGACTGGAAGTGCACGCCGGGCACGGACTGCATTACCAGAACGTGCAGCCAGTGGCGGCCATTGCCGATATTGTCGAGCTCAACATCGGGCATGCCATCGTCGCGCAGGCGCTGTTCGATGGCTGGCAGCCGGCGGTACGCGCGATGAAGGCCCTGCTGCAGGATGCGCGCGCAACATGATTTTCGGCATCGGCGTTGACGTACTCGAGGCGCGCCGTATCGAAGCCATCTGGCAGCGCTTCGGTGAACGGCTGGTGCAACGCCTGCTGATGCCCGCCGAGCAGGAACAGCTGGCGAAGACCAATCGCCCGCAGCGCTTTCTGGCCATGCGCTTCGCGGCCAAGGAAGCCATCGTCAAGGCCATGGGCACCGGCTTTGCGCACGGGGTATGGATCCGCGACGTGGGTGTGGTGCAGAACGCCTGGGGCAGGCCCGAGGTGGTGTACTCGGAACGCGGCGACGCGGTACGGCGCGGCCTCGGCATCGGCGATGGACATGTCACGCTGACCGATGAAGCTGGACTGATCGTTGCAGTCGCCATCCTGATGCGCGCCACGCCATGAATATTCTGGTGTTCGACATCGAGACCATTCCCGATCTCGATTTCGGGCGGCGCGCCATGGGTCTCGACGGACTGGCCGACGAGCAGGTGGCCAAGGCCATGTTCAGCGCCGCGCGGGCGCGCAGCGGCAGCGACTTCCTGCCCCACATGCAGCATCGCGTGGTGGCCATTTCATGCGTGCTGCGCAGCCGTGACCAGCTGCGGGTGTGGAGTCTGGGTGATCTGCAGTCCAGCGAGGCCGAACTGATAGCGCGCTTCTTCGACGGCATCGAAAAATACACGCCGGAACTGGTGTCGTGGAACGGCGGTGGTTTCGATCTGCCGGTGCTGCACTATCGCGCGCTGGCGGCCGGCGTGCAGGCACCGCGCTACTGGGAGCAGGGCGATGAGGACCGCGAGTTCCGCTACAACAACTATCTGAGCCGCTTCCACTGGCGGCACATCGATCTGATGGATGTGCTGTCGGGCTTTCAGAACCGCGCCCGTGCCTCGCTGGCCGACACGGCCGCGCTGCTGCACCTGCCTGGCAAGCTGGGCTTTTCCGGCGACAAGGTCTGGGATGCCTGGCTGGCCGGCGAGTTGCCCGCCATCCGCAATTACTGCGAAACCGATGTATTGAACACCTGGCTGATCTACCTGCGCTTCGAGTTCATGCGCGGCCGCCTCGACCAGCAAACGCTGGCAACCGAACAGCAGCGCGTGCGCGAACTGCTGCGCGCCTCGGGCGAGCCGCATCACGCTGAATTCCTGCGCGCCTGGGAGGCCGGCGCTTGAACGGGCGCGGCGCGCCGGTGGCCGAGACCGGCGAGATCGTCGATCTGAACCACGATGGCGAGGGTGTGGTGCGCGCCGGCAAGACGGCATTCGTCAGCGGCGCCCTGCCGGGCGAGAGCGTGCGCTTCCAGCGTCGCCGCAGGCACCGTCAGCACGATGAAGCCGAGCTGCTCGAGATCCTGCAGCCCTCGCCGCTGCGCGTGACGCCGCCCTGTCCGCATTTCGGTATCTGCGGCGGCTGCGCCCTGCAGCATCTGACGCCGGAGTCGCAGCGGGCCATCAAGCAGCAGCAGTTGCAGGAGACGCTGCTGCGTATCGGCAAGGTGGAGCCGCAGCAGTGGTTCGAGCCGCTGTCGGGCCCGGCCTGGCACTACCGGCGTCGCGCGCGGTTGGGTGCGCGCTATGTCAACAAGATGGGGCGCTCGCTGGTGGGATTCCGCGAACGCTGGGGCAGCTATATCGCGGCCATCGATGGCTGCGAGGTGCTGGCCGAGCCGGTCAATGCACTGATCGCACCGCTGTCGCAGCTGCTGACTTCATTGTCGATCCGCGAGCGCATTCCGCAGATCGAGGTGGCGGTGGCCGATGCGGTCACCGTGCTGGTGCTGCGTGTGCTGGCGCCACCCAGCGAAGCCGATCTGCAATTGCTGCGGCAGTTCGAGCCGCTGCACGGCGTGCGGTTGTATCTGCAGTCCGGCGGCCTCAACACCGTGGCGCCGCTGCAGGGCGCGGCGCCCGAACTGAGCTATGCCTTGCCGGAGTTCGGGCTGCGTCTGCAGTTCCTGCCCCCGGATTTCATCCAGATCAATGCCGCGGTCAACCGCCAGCTGGTGGCGCGCGCCGTCGAGCTGTTGCAGCTCGATGCGCAGTCGCAGGTGCTGGACCTGTTCTGCGGCCTGGGCAATTTCACGCTGGCGCTGGCGCGTCGTGCTGCGTCGGTGACGGGTGTGGAGGGTGATGCCGGCCTGGTGGCGCGCGCCGCGGCCAATGCCGGCAGCAATGGCATCGACAATGCCGGTTTTCATGTCGCCAATCTGTTCGAGCCGCAGCTTGATGCGGCCTGGGCGCGCGCGACCTATAGCCATGTGCTGCTGGATCCGCCGCGCGCCGGCGCCCGGGAACTGCTGCCGTTGCTGGCCCGCCTGGCGCCACGGCGCATGGTTTATGTGTCCTGCCATCCCGGGAGCCTGGCCCGCGACCTGGGACTGCTGGTGCACGAGCATGGCTATCGCCTGCTGGGTGCGGGAGTTGCCGACATGTTTCCGCACACGGCGCATGTCGAGTCCATCGCAGTGCTGGAGGCCGATCTGAGCGAGAATCGGCGATCATGACGCTCGGACCCCTGATGGTCGATGTGGCGGGCACGGCACTGACTGCCGAGGACCGCGAGGTGCTGGCACACCCGCTGGTCGGCAGCGTGATCCTGTTCACACGCAACTACCAGGATCCGCAGCAGTTGACCGAACTGGTGGCTGCGATCCGCGCCGTGCGCACACCGGCGCTGCTGGTGGCGGTGGATCACGAGGGCGGCCGCGTGCAGCGTTTCCGCCCCGGCTTCACCTTGTTGCCGGCGCTGCGGCGCATTGGCCTGCTGTATGACCAGGACGCCGACGCCGGCCTGCAGCTGGCCCGCGATCACGGCTGGCTGATGGCCGCCGAGCTGCTGGCCTGCGGCATCGACTTTTCCTTTGCGCCCTGTGTCGATCTGGATTACGGGCTGTCCGAGGTGATCGGCGACCGCGCCCTGCATGCCAATCCGGCCGCGGTGGCCGCGCTGGGCGTGGCCTACATGCATGGCATGCGCGACGCCGGCATGGTCGCCACCGCCAAGCATTTTCCCGGTCATGGCGCCGTGGTGGCCGATTCGCATCTGGCGCTGCCGGTGGATCGTCGCGAACTGGCCGATCTGGCCGGCGACCTGCAGCCGTACCGGCTGCTGATCGAGAACGGCCTGCCGGCGGTGATGGTGGCGCATGTGCTGTTTCCGGCGATCGATACACTGCCCGCCAGCTTTTCGCGTCACTGGGTCAAAGGGTTGTTGCGCGGCGAACTGGGTTTCCGCGGCACCGTGTTCACCGACGACCTGTCGATGCTGGGCGCGGCCGGCGTCGGCGACATCGTCGAACGTTCGCGATTGGCGCTGGACGCTGGCTGCGATGTGCTGCCGGTCTGCAACGATCGCGCCCAGGTCGAGCACCTGCTGGATGGACTCAAGGTCGGCGCCGATCCGGCGCTGCATCTGCGGCTGGCGCGCCTGCGCGGACGTTCTCAATACGATCGCGGGCAGCTGTATGCCGCAGGCGACTGGGCGCGCTGCCGCGCTGCGCTGGAGCGTTGCACGGCGCCGCCTGAACTGCAGCTGGGAGAAAACACCTAATGGAAAACTGGTCTGCAGAATTCCTGCGTCAACTGCTTGCGCAATCGCCGGGTGGCATCGTAGTGGGCGAGTCGCGCGAGAATGACTGTCCGGTGGTGTATGCCAATGCCGCCTTCGAAAGGCAGGCAGGGCAGAGTCTAGAGCAGCTGCGTGGCACCGACCTGAACAGCCTTTCCGGGCTGCAGGTTGAACCGCTGCGCGATGCCGAAGGACGGGTGACGCACCTGATCGGCTTCCGGCAGGACGCAGCCGAGCGCAACAAGCTGGGCGACACCACCATCACTACGACGATCAGCCTGCCGGTGTCCGGCCTGCCGCGCTGGATGCGCGAAGACCGTTTGTCCGGACTGTGTTCACGGGCCTATTTCGAAGAGCTGCTGCGTCATGACTGGGATCTGGCGCTGCGCGAGGGCCGCGCCGTCACGCTGCTGATGTTCGACATCGATGCGCTCGGTGCCTACAACGACACCTTCGGTCGTGCCGCCGGCGATGCCTGCATACGGCGCGTGGCCGGCGTGGTATCGGCGTCCTTCCGCCGTCGTTCGGATGTGGTGGCGCGCTGGGACGGCGGCACGCTGTGCGCGCTGGTGTTCAGTCCGGATGTGGCCGCAACCATTATCTTTGCCGAGTCGGTGGTGCAGCGCGTGCTCGAACAGCACATCCATCATCCGCGCGCCGCGCCGTCGCGCTTCGTCTCCGCGCGTGCGGCGGTGGTCAGCCTCAATCCGGATCGCGGCCGCGAGCCGCTGATGCTGCCGCAGGTCGGCCAGCGCGCGCTGCGCCGCGCGCGTGCCGAACGCAATGGTCGCGTAGTGGTGGCCAGCGAAGCGGACTTCAGCGATCACTGAGCCGGTGGCATCATGCGTGCATGGCCGCGTCGACCTGAAGCGCTACGGCTGGGTGGCACCGTTGTGAGCAGGCCCTGGCACCTGCAGCCGCCGGATTTCCTGGAGATCGAGGCGGCGCACGCGCGCCTGGCTCCGCATCTGGATGTGACGCCATTGCTCGAAGCGCCGGCGGTAAATGCGCATTGCGGCGCGCGCGTGCTGATCAAGCCCGAGTGCCTGCAGCGCACCGGTTCGTTCAAGATCCGCGGTGCGCTCAACCGCCTGCTGCAGCTCACGGCGGAAGAACGCGCGCGCGGCGTGGTGGCATTTTCCTCGGGCAATCATGCGCTGGCGGTGGCGAGCGGGGCGCAGCAGCTGGGCATTGCCGCGGTAATCGTGATGCCGTCCGACGCGCCGCGCACCAAGATCGAAGGCACGCGCGCGCTCGGCGCCGAAGTGGTCGAATACGACCGCGAACGTGAGGACCGCGCCGCGATTGCCGAACGCTTGCAGCAGGAACGTGGCCTCGCGCTGACGCCGCCGTACGACGATCGGCGCATCGTGGCCGGACAGGGCACGCTGGGGCGCGAACTGGCACTGCAGCTGCGTGCGCGCGGCGTGCAGGCCGATGTGGTCGCGACGGGCTGCTCCGGAGGCGGCCTGGTCGGTGGTTGCGCCACGGCGTTCGCCGCACTCTCGCCTGCTACCCGCGTGTGGGCGGTCGAGCCGGCACGGTTCGATGACACGGCGCGCTCGCTTGCTGCCGGCGAGCGCGTCGCCAATGCTGCGGTCAGCGGCAGCATCTGCGATGCGCTGCTGGTCAGAATGCCGGGGGCGTTGACCTTCGAGATCAACCGGCGCTTGCTGGCCGGCGCCGTTACCGTCACCGATGCGGAGGTAATTGCGGCGATGCGCCTCGTGCACGAAGCGTTCGGGATCAAGGTGGAGCCGGGCGGTTGCGTCGGGCTTGCGGCCCTGATGCATGGGCGGATCCCGCTGCAGGAAGGAATTGCGGCGGTGATCCTCACCGGCGGTAACATCGACGACGACATGCATCGTGCGCTGCTTGCGCCGGGGACAGATTGATACTCGACGTACGGTGAAAGTTCAGTCACTTTCGAAAGGAGTCAGCCATGAAATACATCATGTTTGCGATTGCGGCGGCCACCGTGGTCTTCAGCGCCCCGACCTGGGCGGCTGATGTCGGCGTGTCCATCAGCATTGGCCAGCCGGGATTTTACGGCCAGATCGACATCGGCAATTTTCCGCGTCCGCAACTCGTTTATCCGGATCCGGTGATCATCCGGCCGGTGCCGGTGGGCGTGGTGGTGCAGCCGGTTTATCTGCGTGTACCGCCGGGCCATGCCAAGGACTGGGGCAGGCATTGCGGTCGTTACAATGCCTGCGGCCGGCCGGTCTATTTCGTGCAGGACCGCTGGTATAACGAAGTGTACGTGCCGCGTTATCAGGAACAGCATCGCGGCGGTCGCGGCAACGACAAAGGAAAGCATACAGGCAACAAGCACGACTGAGTGTTTTCTGCGTGTCGGTAACGAGGATTCAGCAGTGGAATATCGCGAGCTTGGAAGCACCGGCGTTGCCGTAAGCGTGATTGGTCTTGGCACCATGACCTTCGGCGAACAGAACACCGAAGCGGAAGGACATGAGCAGCTCGATTACGCCGTCGATCAGGGCGTCAATCTCATCGATGTGGCGGAGATATATCCCGTTCCTCCGCGCGCGCAGACGCAGGGTGCGACCGAACGCATCATCGGCAGCTGGCTCAGGAAATCCGGCAAACGCGACAAGATCGTGCTGGCAACCAAGGCGGCGGGGCCGACCAGCGTCCTCGGCATAAAGCACCTTCGTGATGGCGAGCCGCGTCTCGATCG
>JAIBJM010000053.1 GCA_020029535.1 Gammaproteobacteria bacterium
CTCGGCACTGTGCAGCGGTTTTCGCGCGGCGCGTGCTGACTGGGTGGCCACGCTGGACGGCGACGGCCAGAACGATCCGGTCGACATTCCGCGGCTGCTGCGCGCACGCGATGATGCGGCCAACGCGGCGGTGCGTCTGTTCATCGGTCATCGCACCACGCGTCGCGACACGCTCATCCGCAGGCTGTCCTCGCGCGTGGCCAATGGCGTGCGCAGCCGCATGCTGCGCGATGCCACGCCCGACACCGGCTGCGGCATCAAGCTGGTCGATCGCGACACCTTCCTGCGGCTGCCGCACTTCGATCATCTGCATCGTTTCCTGCCGGCACTGATGCGGCGCGCCGGCGCCGCTGTGCTGTCGGTACCGGTCAATCACCGCGAGCGCGAGCGCGGCACCTCCAAGTACGGTCTGTTCGACCGGCTGTGGGTGGGTATCGTCGACATCTTTGGCGTGATGTGGCTGGCGCGCCGCCCCATCGGGCCGCCCACCGTCACCGAAGACTGAGGTCATCATGGATGCCACGATCTGCAACTGTTTCGGCGTGGTGGTGACGCCCTGGAAGCTGATCGGTTATCTGGGCGTGGCGCTGTTCGCCGGCCGCTGGTTCGTGCAGCTGTGGGCGTCGAAGCGCGCCGGCCGTTCCATGCTGCCGGCGATGTTCTGGTACATGAGCATCACCGGCAGTCTGCTGCTGCTGGCGTACTTCGTGTTCGGCAAGAACGATTCGGTGGGCATACTCTCCAACCTGTTCCCGTTTGCGGTGGCGCTGTACAACCTGCACCTGCAGCGCCGCGCTGCAGACCGTTCCGGCTGATGTCGGTCGAACGCCGCGACCTGCTGTACCTGTTGTTGTTCACGGCGCTGCTGGTGGGCACCGGTCTGGGTCTGCGCGATCCCTGGCCGGCCGATGAGCCGCGCTTCGCGCTGGTGGCGCGCGACATGGTGGAGAGCGGCCAGTGGCTGTTTCCGCGCGTCGGTGGCGATCTGTATGCGGACAAGCCGCCGTTGTACTTCTGGGTCATCGCTTCCTTCTATCTGATCACCGGTTCGCTGCGCGTGGCCTTTCTGCTGCCGGCACTGCTCGCGGCACTGGGCGTGGTGGCACTGGTGCATGACATGACGCGGCGGCTGTTCGGCCGTCAGGCCGCCTTGCTGGCTGCCGGCACGCTGGCCGCGTCGGTGCAGTTTGTCGCCGTGATGCGCGGCGCGCAGATCGATCCCTTCCTGTGCCTGCTGACCACCTTTTCGCTGTATGCCTTGTTGCGGCATCTGCTGCTGGGCCCGGACTGGCGCTGGTATTTTGCGGGCGCCTTCGTCGCAGGACTGGGTGTCATCACCAAAGGCGTGGGCTTCCTGCCCGTCCTGGTGCTGCTGCCGTTCGCGCTGCTGCGCGCGCGTGGTTTCAAGGAACTGCCACCGATTCGCGGCGGCTGGCGCTGGCCAGTGCTGGGTCTGGGCGGTCTGCTGCTGGGCATCTGCGTGTGGTTCCTGCCCATGGTGTTGACCGTGGCGGCGTCGAACGATCCATCGCTGCAGGCCTATCGCGACGAAATCCTGTTCCAGCAGACCGTGACGCGCTATTCCGCGGCCTGGCATCACGTCGAACCCTGGTACTACTTCCTGCTGAAGGTGATTCCCGGCCTGTGGTTGCCGCTGTCGGTGCTGCTGATCTGGCTGGTACCGCGCTGGCGTCAGGCCTGGCGCGAACGAAACGCGCGCGTCTGGTTGCCACTGGGCTGGTTGCTGGTGGTGTTGCTGTTCTTCTCGTTGAGCAGCGGCAAGCGCGGCGTGTATGTGTTCCCGGGTCTGCCGGCGCTGGCGCTGGCTGCCGCGCCCTTCCTGCCGGTGCTGTATGCGAAGCGGGCGGTGCGCATGGCCGGTGTGCTGCTGGCGTTGCTGCTGGTGGCCGCGGCGCTGGCGCTGGCCATCGGCTGGCAGCTGGATATCAGCGATCTGCGCGTTACCGCTGCGGGCTATGGTGTTGTGCATCCGTGGCCGCTGTATTTGCTGGCTGCAGCCGTCACGCTGACGTGGGCTGCGTGCAGCTGGCGGGCGCCGTTGCTGGCCTGGCCGGCGACGTTGCTGACCTGCGCGCTGGTGTGGGCCTTTGCATTGATGCCGCAATTCAATGGTGCGCGCTCAGGGCGTGATTTCACTGCCAACGTGTTCCGTATCGCCGGCCAGCATCCGCTGGGCATGGTGGGATGGAAGGAGCAGTTTCTGCTGTACGTACCCGGCAAGATCACCCACTTCGGACACACCCGCTGGCAGGAGGGTGCGCAGGAGTACTACGACGCGGCGCGCTGGCTCAATGAGACGCCCGATGCGCGTCTGCTGCTGCGGGCCGAAGCGGCAGGCCAGTGTTTTTCCGCCAGTCCATCGCAACCGGCGGGGCGCAGCGCCGGAAGCGAATGGCTGCTGATTGCAGCGCCGGCGGCGGCTGATTGCGCTGTGCAAGGTCAACTGCACCGGTTCGTCTATGGGCCGGGTTGAACCCCGTCGCATTTCTCAATAGCGACAGCAACTTAGCTTGCCTTCGGCAACGACTGTGTGAGAATTCCCGCACTATCATGAGTAACCCACCAGCCGCCACAGGGGACTACACCGCATCCGACGTACTGGCGCCGCAATACTGGACTGGCCGCACCGAACGTCCGCCCCCGGGGCTGGACATGGCCTGCACCAAGATCTCGATCGATTTCCAGAACCTCGCCGCTGAAAACTCCGATGAAGTGATCCGCCGGAGCCTGGAGATGCTGCGCGAAGCGGCCTCGGCCGACGCAGCCTTCGCGCTGTTCTGCAATATCAGCGCCGTGGAGTCGGTGAGTTCGGCCGGCGGCCCTTTCGTGCAATGCCATCCTGAAGCACTGCGCGGCGAGCCGCTGGAGCGGTTGCCCTGGCTGCAGGGCCGCGTCGAGCATCTGCGACTCAGCGAATTCCGCGACACCGCCACGCCCCGTAATGAGCAGGCCCTTGACGCCGGTTTGCTGGCCGAGCTGGGCATTGGTTCGGCGCTGCTGGTGGCCATGCAGGTGCGGGGCCGCTTGATCGGCTACATCGGCCTGGCCTACGGACTGCCGCGCGGCGCCTTCGACGTGAACCTGCGCCTGATCCTGAAGCTCCTTGGCAGCAGTCTGGCCGCCGGGCTGGACCGCATGCGCATGGCCGACTCGCTGGAGCGGCTCGAAGAGCGCAACCGGCTCAGCGAGCTCACGGCCAACGACGGCGTGTGGGACTTTGACGTCGAAGGCGGCGCGGTGTACTTCTCGCCGCGCTGGCGGACCATGCTGGGCTACGACGTCGCCGATCTGAAGGACAATTTCGACTGGCGCAGCCTGCTGCATCCCGACGACATGACACGGGTGCAGGCCATGATCCGCGAACATGTGGCCGGCAAGACGCCGCTGTTCGAGAGCGTGCATCGCATGCGTCATCGCAATGGCGAGTGGCGCTGGGTGACCAGTCGCGCCAAGGCCACGCTGGATGAACACGGCCGCCTGCTGCGGCTGGTGGGCGTGGAGCTGGACATCACCGAGCAGCGTCTCTACGAGGAAGCGCTGTTCCGCGAGAAGGAAAGCGCGCAGATCACGTTGCAGTCCATCGGCGACGGCGTCGTTACCACCGATGCCAACTCGGTGATCGACTACATCAATCCGGTGGCCGAACAGCTTACCGGTTGGCGGCTCGAGGACGCGATGGGCAAGCCCATCGAAGAGTGCTACCGCGTCTTCCACGAGGAGACCTGCGAACCGCTGGAAAATCCGCTGGGTCTGGCGGTGCGCCGCAACCGCGCCATCAAGTCGGTGCGGCCCACGCTGCTGATCCGTCGCGATGGCAACGAACTGTATGTAGACAGCACCGCGGCGCCGATCCGCGACGGCGCCGGCAAGACCTGCGGCGGCGTGCTGGTGTTCCATGACGTGTCCGAGTCGCGCGAGCTGAACCGGCGCCTCAGCTATCACGCCAGTCACGATCTGCTGACCGGTCTGGTCAACCGCCGCGAGTTTGAAGGACGTGTCGAGCGCGCACTGAAGAGCGCCAAGGCGCGCGAGTCCTCCTATGCGCTGTGTTACCTCGATATCGACCAGTTCAAGATCGTCAACGACAGCTGTGGCCACAGCGCCGGCGACGCGCTGCTGGGGCAGGTGGGTGCGCTGCTGAAGTCCAAGGTGCGCTGGCGCGACACGCTGTCGCGCCTCGGCGGCGATGAATTCGGCATCCTGCTGGAGAGCTGCTCGCTGGATGAAGCCATGCGCATGGCCGAAGGGTTGCGCGAGGCGGTGCGCAATTTCCGTTTCACCTGGGAAGAGCGCGTGTTCCGGCTCGGCGCCAGCATCGGCGTGGTGCCCATCACCGCCGAGAATGAGGACGTGGCGTCCATCATCTCGGCCGCCGACAGCGCCTGCCAGGCGGCCAAGGAGCAGGGCCGCAACCGCGTGCACAGCTTCGCCGAAAACGACATGGAGCTGATGCGCCGCCGCCGCGAGATGCAGTGGGCCGCACGCATCAATGCCGCGCTGGAAGAGGGCCGCTTCGAACTGTTCCGCATGCCCATCCAGCCACTGCAGAAGGTCGAGCCGGGTGCGCATTACGAACTGCTGCTGCGCATGCGCGACGAGAACGGGCGCATCGTCGCACCGGACAATTTCATCGCCGCGGCCGAGCGCTACAACATCACGCCCAGCATCGACCGCTGGGTGATCGAGAATGCCTTCCGCTGGCTGGTGTCCGAAGCCGACGAGCGCGAGCGGCTGACCCTGTGTTCGATCAACCTGTCGGGCCAGAGCCTGGGCGATGACAAGTTCCTGCCCTTCGTCATCGATCAGTTCCAGAGAAGCGGACTGGATGCCAGCAAGATCTGCTTCGAGATCACCGAGACCGCGGCGGTGGCCAGCTTTTCACAGGCCAACCGTTTCATCCAGGCGCTGAAGGAGCTGGGCTGCAAGTTCGCACTCGATGACTTCGGTACTGGCCTGTCGTCATTCGGTTATTTGAAGCATTTCCCGGTCGATTTCCTGAAGATCGACGGCAGCTTCGTGCGCGAGATCCTGCACGATCCCATCGACCGCGAGATGGTGCGCTCGATCAATGAGATCGGGCATCTGACCGGCAAGAAAACCATCGCCGAGTTTGCCGAGAACGCCGAGATCATCCAGATGCTGACCAGCATCGGCGTGGACTATGCGCAGGGCTATGGCATTGCGCAGCCGTCGCGGGTGTTGAAGGCCGCGAATGGCTGAAGCTGACGGAGGAACGACAATTAGAGCGGGTGGCCGTCAGAGGATTAGCGGGGCTCGGCCCGAACTTTCCGGGCCACGATGCGGCGGGCCATCACAATCGCGCGGTCCGCCTTGAGTACCAGTTCCACGTCGCCATCCAGATCCTCGACGCCGAAGCGGCTGAGGTTGGCCTGCTGATTGCGGAGCGTGGCCTCGTCCTCGGCGAAAGCCAGCCTGGTCAACTTGCCCCACGTGTCGCGCGCGATGCCATTCCCCTTGTTCTGCCACACCGACTGCACCCAGAAGTAATGGCAGCTGGTGGACGTTTCGGGTGTGATGATGTTGACGCCCAACACGCAGGTGCCGTCCTCGCGCACCCCGCCTTTCAGAGTCGCGCCGTGCGCCAGGATCATCACGCCAGGCGGCGCCCAGTGGGTCTCCAGGAAGTTGTCGTGGATGTCGTCGCCCAGCTGATAAGCGTTCTGAAGGGCCGGCGAGAGGGGAGCCTGCATGGCGATGAAGTCGTAGACCTGGTCGCCCGCATTGGTGATGATCCGCTCGCTCGCAAGCACGCTGTCGGCGCTGAATGTGCTCTTATGCACGAAGGGCGCGTGGGTCAGGTCGAGCAGGTTGTCGACCACCAGCATGTAGTTGGCGTCAATGTGGATGCGCTCGGGGCCGGCGACGCCCCAATTCCCGGTGTCGGTGACGCAGCTGAAATCGAGCCCCCGGCGATATCCGGCTCCGGTCGGAAAGGCGGGCAGCGGCGTGGTCTCCGCCAATGCTGCCTCGCCCGGCCAGAGCCAGATGAAGCCGTGGGCCTCGCGCACCGGGAAGCTGCGCACGCATGCGGTAGCGGGAATCTCGGGCTGGCTGGGGATTGCCACGCAGCGGCCGTCGCTGGTGAAGGTCAGGCCGTGGTAGCCGCACTGCAGCCCCTTGTCGGTCACCTCACCTTTCGAGAGCGGATAGAGTCGATGCGGACAGCGATCGAGGAGCGCCGCCGGCGCGCCGTTCGCTGTGCGGTAGATCGCGACCGGAGTCTCGCAGACGACGCGCGCCAGAATACCCCGGTTGGGGACCTCGCCGCTGATCGCCGCCACGTACCAGCAGTTCCTGGGAAACATGGGAATCCTCTCCGCCTGCTTCGGCTGGCCGTGATTTGTGCCAGCATACATGGAAGTGATCGACACACTGCAGGACATGGGAATCGAACTGCCCGGCACGGCGTACCTCATCGGCGTGCTGGTGTTCGGTATCGTGGGCATGGTGGCGTTCTGGAAAGGACGGAAACTTAGGCGCCCGCGTATGAAGTGGCTGGGCGTGGCGTTGATGCTGTATCCGTATCTGGTGTGGAACACGATGCTGCTCTACGTCGTGGGTGTGGCATTGTGCCTCGCGCTGTGGACGTATCGGCGATCGTGAGTGCTGAAGAGTGGAGGAGAAATGGCCAAACCAGTGATCAATATTTCTGAAGTAGGATTGCAGCCGCGTCCGACCGCCATGGCTGCAACAGGCGCCGCTGCCGAGAAGTATGACGCTCGCATGGGCATGATCGGCCCGAGAATCGGCGCGCAAAAGCTCGGCTACAACCTGACTGCAGTGCCTCCGGGCAAGCGTGCCTTCCCGTTCCACAATCACCGCGTCAATGAAGAGATGTTCTTCATTCTGGAAGGCAGTGGTGAGGTACGTATCGGCGAAAAGATCCATCCCATCAAGGAGGGTGACTTCATTGCCTGTCCTCCGGGTGGCAAGGAGGCCGCGCATCAGATCATCAATACTGGCTCGGTAGAGCTCAAATACCTTGCCGTCAGCACCAAGCAGTCGCCGGAAATCGCCGAGTATCCGGATTCGGGCAAGTTCGGCATCCTGGCGGAGTATCCGCCTGGTCCGGACGGCAAGCCGCAAGGCCTGCGGTTTGTTGGCAGAGAGAATATCGGCGTCAACTATTGGGAAGGCGAATAAGCTAGGGACGCCACTCCATGATAGTCATCCATCACCTGGGCATCTCTCAATCGGAACGAATCGTCTGGCTGATGGAGGAATTGCAGCTTCCCTACCGATTGAAGTGGTACCAGCGGAAGGAGAATCGTCTCGCGCCGGACGAGTACCTGGCTCTTCATCCGGCTGCCACCGCGCCCGTCATCGAGGATGGCGATCTCGTGCTTGCTGAATCGGGCGCCATTGTCGAGTACATCTGCCATCGCCATGCCGGTGGCAGGCTGACGGTCGGTCCGCAGCAGCCCAACTACGCCGAATACCTCTATTGGATGCACTTCAACAACAACCTGCTGGGCTTGTTCTTTGCCAAAGCGGCATTGCGAACCGGAACACGGGGCCCGGAAGCGGAGACGATTGGCACGCTGATCGGGAGCCGGGAAGAGCGGTACTTCAAACTGCTGGACAAGACGCTTGGCGCATCGTCCTATCTCGCCGGAGCGGAATTTACCTGTGCCGATGTGATGGTGATGTTTCAGCTTACGACGGCTACGCTTTTCGGCGGTCGCGGGATCGATGATCTGCCCAACGTTGTTTCCTATGTGCGACGCATCGAGTCGCGGCCTGCCTATATCAAGGCCATGGCAATTGCGGGGCCCGGGGCAGTGCCCCAGAACCAAACAGGAGTCTCATGAGCATCTCGGGAAAATGTCTGTGCGGAAGCGTCAAGTATTCAACCGCTGCGGAATGCTTGAACATGGGCAACTGCCATTGCATTGATTGCAAGAAGGCCAGTGGAAGTGGCTATGCCCCCACCATGCTCTTCCCGGAGGCGGCTGTTTCAATCACCGGCACGGTGAAGTTCTATTCATCTCCCGGCAGGAGCGGCAAGTTGGTTCATCGTGGCTTCTGCCCCGAATGCGGGTCCCAGCTCTTTGGCAAGGTGGACAGGATGCCCGGCCTGATTGCTGTACGTGCCGGCTCGCTCGACGATCTGTCGTTGTACAAGCCGACACTTGATCTGTTCACCTGTCACGTGTCGGCATGGGACACATTGGATCCGGATATTCCAAAGTTCGAAGAGTTGCCGCCCCGCCCTTGAACAGCGGGGGTGCTGGCGCCCGTGAAACAAAATGTAACGGTGAATCTGGCCCTGCGTGTAGGACGTGGCAAATTCGGTTACGATCCGGCGCTCCATTTACACCGCACAGGAAAGACTCATGAATAAGCTAGTGATGCTCGCCGCATTGGGCTCTCTGTCTGTCGTCGCTGGGTGCGCTACAACGGGTGGTTCATCGAGCAGCGCACCGGCCGCCGCACCGGCGGCACCCGCTGCAGCTGCAGCACCGGCTGCCGCGCCGGCCCCGGCCAGCGCGGGTGCATGCGCCGGCACCTGGAAGTTCGATTTCGAAACTCCGATGGGCCCACAGAGTGTAGTCATGAAGCTCGCCCAGAAGGGTGAGCAGCTGACCGGCAAGGCCGTGGACGCGAACGGTGAAGTCGATGTGAACGGCACTTGCAAGGGCGACGCCCTGGCACTGGTCCAGAAGGTGAATTCACCCATGGGTGAATTGAACCTCGATTTCTCGGGCACGGTTGCCGGCGACAGCATTTCCGGTGGAACCGTCAAGTTCGGCGATTTCGGCAGCGGCCCGTTCACCGGCAAGAAGCAGTAATGGTGCAGCCGCTCGTAGCGGCTGATTGACACTGTTTTTTGCAGCCAGCCGGCGTTAACGTGCTTGCCGACGTTAACGCCGTTGCTGGCGAGCAGAGTTGCCAATGAACTCCAAGAGCCGGATGCTGTTTGCTCTCGTGGCAATGTGTGCCGCACCGCTGGCGTGGGCGCAAGGTTTCAACATGGATCCGCAGCTGCCGGAGTCGGCGGCGCAGATCAGCCCGCATGTGTACCTGGTTACCGGTTTCCCGAACGTGGGCATTGTCGTCGGCAGCAAGGGCACGCTGGTCATCGATACGGGGCTGGGTCCGAAGAACGGGGCCTTGATGGCAAAGCTGGCGGGCGATCTGGCGCGTCGCGCCGGCGGTGCACCGCAGCTCTATCTGACGACGACTCATTTCCATCCTGAGCACGCGGGCGGCGAGGGCGGTTTTCCGCAGGGCACCATCATCCTGCGGCCACGCGTCCAGCAGCAGGAGCTCGACAAGGATGGCCGCAACTTCGTCGCGATGTTCGCGAAGATGGAGAGATTTGCCCCGTACCTGCAGGACGTGACGTTCCGCACGGCGGATGTGCTGTTCGATCGTGACCATCATCTCGATCTCGGCGACGTGCAGGTGCAGCTGATGTGGCGCGGTGCCGCGCACACGCTGGGCGATGAGCAGATCTGGGTCGAGACCGATCGCGCGCTGTTCACCGGCGATCTGGCAATGAAGGACATCAAGCCGCAACGCACCGCCCAGGGTGTTACCTGGGCGGACTGGATTCGCATCCTCGACGAGCTGGCGGCGCTCAAGCCGCGCCATGTGTTGCCGGATCACGGCGCGACGGGTGACGCCTCGCTGATCGAAGAGCAGCGGCGCTACCTCGGAGAATGGGTACGGGCAGGCGGGCCACCGAAGAACTGAGAGCAAAATAATGAATACATTACCGGTAACGTGCCTGGTTGCAGGCATCTTTGCGCTCATGCTCATTCCATTGAGCGTCCAGGTTTCGCAGCGGCGCGCGAAGTTGCATACCGTGTTCGGCGATGCAGGCGATGAGACCTTGAGGAGAAGGATCCGGGCACACGGAAACTTCATTGAATACGCGCCCTTGGCAGTCATTGTGCTGGGGCTGGTTGAGTCGCACGGCGGTCCGCAGAGGCTGGTGTGGGCACTGGCCTGCGGTTTCATGTTGGGCAGGGTGCTGCATGCGGTTGGCATGCTGTTCACATCAACGCCGCCGCTGCGGGCCGCTGCGATGGCTTTCAATCACCTGAGTTTTCTTGCAGCGGGGATATGGCTGATCGCATCGTTGTAGCCGGGCGTTTGTAAGGTGGCTTTTCTGCCCGGCGCGAGATCTGGCGCCCGGCGCGCAGTCAGAGTGGTGGCGCTGTTCGAGGCGTTGAAGGGAACGGTTGTGCTGCTGGCGGCAACCGGTCTGGCATCGCTCCTGCATCGGGACCTGCATGCCATCGCCCTGTCGCTGGTGGAGCATACCCACCTGAATCCGGCGTCGAAGTATCCGCAGATATTCCTGGATCTGGCGGGCGACCTGCAGAACGGACGCCTGCTGTTGCTGGCATTGGGAGCTGCTGCTTACGCGCTACTGCGCTTCATCGAGGCATACGGGCTGTTTTACGAGCGCGCCTGGGCGGAGCTGCTTGCTGTCGGCAGCGGTGCCGTGTACATGCCCTTTGAACTGTTTGAATTCATGCGGCGACAGACGCTGCTGAGCGGCGGCCTGCTGCTGGCCAATGCGGCGGTGGTTCTCATCATGATATATGCGTTGCTGCAGAGGCGTCGTATGGTGGGTCGCCGCCATCCCGTTGCCGGCAATTGATGAGGTGTCCATGCGTGTCCAGGGCTCCATCGATTTCACCGTGACCGAGTGCAACGCGGATCGCGCCGTGGGCGAGATGCCGGTCACTGCGGGCATCAGGAACCCGTTTGGCACCGTGCATGCCGGCGCCATCCTGTGGTTTGCGGATGTCACCGCAACGATGCTGGTGCTCGGTCCGCACGAACCCAGCGAGGGCATGAAGGGTTTCCCGCTCGCCATTTCGCTGAATGCCATTCTGCTCCGCAATCAGACCAGCGGTTCGTTCCGGGCGGTTGCCGAATACGTGAAGCGCGGCAAGTCGGTGATGGTGGTGCGAACCCGGGTGCTGGGCACGGACGATCGGCTGATCGCCGACGTCACCACCAGCCACGTGTTGTCAAAATGAATGTTCATCAGTTCATTCTGCTATGTTTGAGCCAGAGAGCGTCCTCAAAAATGGCAACGCTCCAATAAAAAAGAGGGGTGGAGACATGTCCAACAGAGCTGGTGCCTGGGACGTGAAATATGAGTGGCGCGCAATCGCGCTGCTGACACTGGCATTCGGGTTGGTGGGCCTTGATCGGTTCGCGATCAATTTCATGTTCCCCGCCGTGATGAAAGATCTCAATCTGACCTATCAGGATCTCGGCAATCTTTCTTCGGTTCTGGCGATCGCGTGGGGCGTGGCCTCCATCTACGCCGGATCGCTGTCGGACCGGCTGGGCCGCCGCAAGGTGCTGATCCCGACGGTGCTGATTTTTTCCGCCATGTCCGGCTTCAGCGGCCTGGCCACCGGCATCGGATCGTTGCTGGTGTTGCGGATCGTCATGGGCGCGGCCGAAGGCGCGTTCATGCCGGCCAGCATCGCCGCCACCATCGAAGCGTCCAAGCCGAGCCGGCGCGGTTTCGACTTCGGCGTGCAACAGAACGGGCTGCCGCTCATCGGCCTGGCGGCCGGACCGATCATCGTCACGCAGATTCTTGAAGCCACCGGATCATGGCGCATGGGTTTTGTGCTGGTAGCTGTTCCGGGCTTCATCCTGGCGCTGCTGATGTACCTGGTGCTCCGCGACACCCAGGGCACTGCCGGCGCCGCCGAGCCCGTCGCTGCTGCCGCCGATGGCGACAAGGCAAGCTGGCGCAGGGCGCTCGCCATCCGCAATGTCATGCTGGCCTGCCTGGTGCTGCTGTTCATGTCCGCGGCACTCAACGTGCTGATTGCGATGACGCCCAGCTACCTCGTCAACTATCTGAAGATTGAAACGGGACAGATGGGATTCATCGTCTCCGCTTCGGGCTTTGGCGCCCTGATTGGAGGAACGACACTGCCAGCTCTTTCCGACCGCCTGGGCCGCAAGCCGATCATGCTCGCCTGCAGCCTGGTGGCTGCCGCTGCGCTGTGGGGATTCATGACTTTGCCAGCCAACCCGCTGATGCTGTTCCTGCTGCTGGCGATCTCCACCGGCGTCGCCTTCAGCGTCATCTTCATCAATAATGGCCCTCTGACCGTCGAATCGGCGCCCGCTGCCATCGCCTCCACGGCAGTCGGCCTGGTCGTCGGCATCGGCGAAATCGTCGGCGGCGGCATTGCACCCTCGCTCGCCGGATATATCGCCAATCATTATGGAATCCAGAACGTGTTCGGACTGTCGCTGGGCTGCTTTCTGGCAGGCGCGGTCGTTATCCTGTTCATAAAAGAACCTGCCCGCGCGACGACCAACAGGAGCTGAGATGCCGACCTTCGACGAACTCGTCAGTCACGTGGACAGACCCGGTATCGATGCCGACCCCCAACTCGATATCCGCCGCGTAGCGCCCGATATCACGCGCGAGCAGGCATTGCGCGTTCAGCTGGCCGTCAAACGCCGGCGCGTTGCGGCGGGGGATCGCATCATCGGCCACCAGGCCTCATTCACGTCGGCGGGTGTACGCAAGCTCTTCCCCGATGCGCCGACGCCGATGGTGGGCACCCTGCTTGCCTCCATCGCCCGCAACGACGGCGACGAGATTGCGCTGGACGCGGACGAGACTTTTCTTGAAACCGAGATTGCGCTGATCCTGAAGCGCGATCTCGCAGGCCCGGACCTGGTCGCGGCTGAGGTCGCTGCAGCGATCGAATGCTTCATGCCCGCCATCGAAATCGCGCCGCTGCGGCCGGGTGTTCGCGAGCGTGCCTACAGTTACGAGCACATGATCGCCGTGCAGAAAGCGAGCGGCGGATTCGTCGTGTTCGGTTCCCGCCAGATTCCCGCGCGCGGCATCGATGTACGGCTGGAAGGGTGCCTGGCCAGCGTCGATGGAGAGCCGCGCGCGGCGGGGACCGGGTTCGAAGCCATGGGCAGCCCGCTGCTGGTTGTCGCAGCGATGGCGCGCACGCTGCATGGCATCGGCGAAAAACTGCTCGCCGGTCAGATCATCATGACCGGATCATTGCCGTCGCCGCCGGTGCTGACGAGGAAGAACAGGGTGGCCCGAGCCGACTTCACCACCCTCGGCAGCGTCACCGTGCGGCTGGCCTAGGCCCCAGGTCCAACGCCCCAGGGCCAACGCTATATGGCCGTTCCCGGTTCCCATGGCGGGTGCGGTTCCAGTTCGTAATGGATGTCCGGGCTGCTGCCGCCTGACAGTTCGATATTCGCGGCATTGATGGGCCACGAAACCGGCGCGCAGAGAAAGCAGACCACCTTGGCCAGATCGCCGGCCATCACCAGACGCTTCGTCAACGTGGTCTTGTTGGCCCGCGCCGCGATGTAGTTGTCCAGCGGAACACCCATTTTGGCGGCGGCTCGCCTGTGAGCGTCCATCTGCCGCTCGGTGACGGCCATGCCGGGCGCTACCGACACGCAACTGATCCGGTACTTTCCCAGCGCGTTCGCCAGCGAAATGGCCAGGTGGTTGATGGCCCGGTTGCGTGCGCCGGCGCTGATGAGTCCGCCGCGCACGCGGCCCGACCCGCCGCTGAACAGCACGATGCGTCCGCCGCCGGCCGCGCGCAGATGCGGCTCGGTGGCGCGCGCCAGCCGCAACGCACCCACCACCTTCTCGTTGAAGTCGGCGACCATGCCGGTCTCGCTTGCCGAAGCGTAGACGTCGGCTTCTTCGCCGTGACCGCCGGTTCGGGCCGCCGCATTGACCACGATGTCCAGACCGCCGAGCAGTTCGACCGTGCGACTCACGCAATCACGGATCGACTGCGGATCCATCACGTCGAACACTACGGGTTCGACCCGCCCTGCGGTTTCCTCGCGCAATTCCTGCGCAGCCTGCCTGAGTGGCGCCTCCGTTCGCGCCGCGACAACAACGGAGCAACCCTCGAGCGCCAGTTCCCTCGCAACCGCCTTGCCCAACCCACGGCTGGCGCCGGTCACCAGAGCTCTCTTGCCCTTCAAGCCCAGATCCATGTGTTTCGCTCCCTGTTAGACTGGCATTGCGGAAACCAACTTGCGGGTCCTGTCATGCGCTATGTCCGCCCCTTTGAACTTGGAAACCTGAAGCCCGGAGAAGCCTCGAACTGGCTCATCGCGCCGGAGGAGGAGGCGGGATGCTGCCTCAGGCTGCGCCGTGGCGGCGTGGAAACAGTGCCCACACAGGCCTCTGCCGAGCGATTCGCCCTGGTGTTGAAAGGCACCGCGACCTGCGCAGGAGGTGAAGGCGCTGCCCCGGTTCGAACCGGCAGCCTGGTGTTCATTCCCGCAGGCAAATCCGGCGCCGTGTCGGGCGACGCTGACACCTGGTGGATTGAAGTTGCAGCGTCTGCGCCCGATGGCGCGGGCGAAGCAAGGGTGATCGACATCGACCCGTTGCGGTTCGAGGGTAAAGGCTTCGCCCATCAGTCCCTTGCAGATCGAACCACCGGCGCCGGTTCGATGCGGATCAACGTTCTGCAGGTTCAGCCAGGAGCAGGCAGCCCCGACTTTCACATCCACGCCTTCGCACAGATGTATGTGATCCTGGAAGGCGAGATGACCATCGACATTGGCAAGGCCCGCGTTCGCGCGCCGCAGAATTCCATCGTCGTGCTGCCGCCCGGCGTCGTGCACCGCAACTTCAACGCTTCTTCCGGCCTGGAACGGCACATCAGTCTGCTGGTACCGGAACCGGAACCGGGACAGATCTTCGATTTCGCCATCGATATCCATAGCGGCGAAGCGCAGCTCCTGGAAAAGATTCCCGAAACAGTTTAATCGTGCCGGTGAAAGGTCTTGCCGTTGTCGTGGCTGTGTGATCGCTGGTGCCCGCCCTGCGCATAATGCTGGCGTAACAGGTCTGCGCCGTAGTCATTGCCGTTCGGCGTCCGCACCATCGTGTGGACGTGAAACCGCGCCGGCTCCTTGTTGGCGAGAAAAATGCCGCTGTGGTGATCGAACTCCAGCAGACATACCGGACTGTGAATCCGGAAGTAGAACGGATTGATGTCATCTGCTTTGCCGATCCAGGCGAACCAGGTTTCACCCAGATATTTTTCGATTTCGCCCAGCCTGGCCGCGGCCGGCCCCGAAGGAAGATTGTTGATGAACAGGTCGGCGATTTCGAGCGCGCGTTTCCGCTGCTCAGCTCCGACAGCTCCGAGCCTCAAGCCTTCGTAAGGCACTACCCGGTTGTCCTGGAATGCCGCGCTCACCTGACGCCCGTCATCGGGATGGTAGCGACCCGGTGGTTGATCCGCCGTCAGCATGGAGTGGTAGAGCACGGCCCGGTCGCGCTCGCTTTCACTGAGTGAGTGCATGAAGCCGAGCGCCGCCTGTTCATGCGGCTCGAACAATCTCCGCCTTGCCGGATCGCCGATATCCGGCTCCAGACCCATGAACACCGGCGACAGCACCATCTGCCTGCCGATGAAAAAGCAATTGAGCGCAAGATGATGGCCAAACAGCTGCCAGCCCCAGGGTTCGGTCGTCGATGGCTGGCCGAAGATCGTGACGGTGAAGCTCCAGCGATTCATGATCTCCTGGAGCCCGTTGATCTCGCCCAGGAAGGCGTTGGACTCCATCACCCGGCGGGTCCGCTCCCAGCCCATCCCGGACAGACTCACTTGCACCAGCTCGAGCGCCAGCTGCCGTTGCCGGTCGTCGAGCGTTTCCAGCTCTACCTGCGTGTCGCGCAGCACCAAGGGTGTGTTCTGCCAATGGCGCCATTCATCGGCGTTGATCGGCAGACACACTTTCGCGCGTGTCGGCTCATTGAGCGAAGCCAGCCAGGCCATCGCCGCGTTTACAGCCTGCTCCACCGGTGCCGCCGAGGGCGCCAGCGAATACAGTCCCTGCCGCATGTTGCCGTCGTCGGTGATTCCCTTGAACGGCTCTCGCGACAACGGACCCCAGATACCCAGCAGCCGCTCGAGGAATTCCGGGTACTGGAACAGCGTCACCCGGCACATGGCCTTCGTCAGCCGCGGCACTTCGTCCGGCTTTACGAACGGCCGATAGTCGAGAGTGCTCATCGGTGGCTATGACTTCGCTCTGGCAAGCAGATCATCGACCATCGCCACCGCGCGACTGCGTGTCGAATCGAACTCGGCGCCCGGACGACGCGTTGCATGACCGTAGGTATGAAATTTCGCGGGCGCACTCTGCATCATGTGCAAGGCCTTGCGGTTGTTGCGACCGGAGCCGATGTAGAAACGCTCGTAAAGCTCCTGACGTCCCGCCAGGCCCGAGCCGACGAAATCCCATGCCAGGCGGAACACGGCGGCGCGCTTGTCGGCGCCGGTGTCGTTGGCGCCTTTCAGGAACACGTCGATCATGGGACGCAGAGCCTTGTCGTCGAGCATGCCGCGACTCGGCACAGCCAGCAGGTTGTGGGCTCCAACCAGGCTGATGATCTCCATGGCGCGCGGAATCCACGTCGTCATCATCGCGCGCAGCGGATCCAGCGAACGGGTATCCGGGAAGAAGACCCCATCCCCGTGATCGTAGGCGTGCTGTTCCGCGATCAGCAGCGCCGCGCGCGTCAATTCGATGTAGCACAGGATCTCGCCCAGCATTTCCTGGGTGCCATCGCCCTTGTCGTTGATCGCCTCGGCCATGCGCGTGCCGAGACCATAGGCAAATTCCAGCTTCGCCAGCGCACGTATGGTCGTCTGCTGCTGCATGTTGGGAAAGAAGCCCGTGGCGGTGACACTGTTGTAGACGTCACGGTGGCCATTGTTGAACAGGCGTGACTTGGGAATCTCGACATTGTTGAAAATGGCAAAGGCATCCTGTTCGTCGAAACGGCTCGACAGCGGCTGATCGAAATGCCCCGCTTCCGGATGCACCGTGCTGTCGCGGCACAGGAACGTGAGACCCGGAGAGTCCATCGGAATCGCAAAGGACAGCGCATAAGCTTCGGCGCCTTCCTGCGAGATCGGGTGACCGGTCCAGACCACCAGTTCGTCGGCGTAGGGCGCGAGCGTGGCCAGCACGCGGGCACCCCTGACCACAATGCTGTTCTTCGTTTCGCTGACTTTGTGCAGACCGTGTTCGGTTCCCAGGATCAGCTGCTCGCGGGACTTGTCGATGGTCGGATGGATCAGCGTATGCGTGGTGGAGATGTCTGCCCGGCGCATGTACTTCTGATACTCGACCAGATTGTGCGCACCCTCGGCGTTCTCGTTGTCCTTGCCCGCCCATGCGCGCGCATGCCCTGCGAAGCCGGCGAAGCAGATGCTGTTGTAGTCGGGGCTGCGGCCCATATGCCCGACCGTGAAGCGATGGATCCGCTCCAGACCGCGCCGGCGTCGCACCAGGTCTTCTTTCGAGCGCGGGATGATGTGGCTGATGTTGATCGGCTCCCCGGTTTCCGGGTCGGCAAACAGGCAATCGTCGGGGTATTGGTGTTGCAGATCGAAGATCGAGGCCATCGTCGCCGCCCCGCCCGCCAGTTCCGGATGCTGCGTGACATCCTCGACCCGCTCCTTGCCGAGCCAGATGTCGCGCTTGCGACGCTTAAGTCCCTGAAGAAATTGTTCGCCTGTTCTAGCAGCCATGACCCCTCCGTTCGTGTCTCTGTGGACCGATCTGAGAGAAGTCCCATATTTGGGCGGCGTAGTCAACAGCCGTGTCCGGTGCGGAGGGCACCGCGTTGCAGTGCCTTGCACCTGGTGAGAAAGTGACGGCCCATGATGCACAGCCGGCCCTGGCTTCAGTATTACTCCGACGCCGACAAGGCCTGGCAGCCACGTTACAGCGACATGCTGCGCGCGTTCCGCGCCGCCGTGAAACAAGGCGGCGGCGGTGTCCGTTATTTTGGCGCGCGCCTGTCATGGGACGATATCGACGTGGCCAGTGATCGCCTGGCCGTATGGGCAGCCGGGCAGGGCGTGGCCCGCGGCGACCGCGTCTCCATCGTCCTGCAGAACGTGCCGAGCTTCGTCATTGCGATGATTGCGGCATGGAAGCTGGGGGCCATCCCTGTTCCGTCGAACCCGATGTACCGGGCACCGGAGCTGGCGAAGATCTTTGCCGACTGCGCGCCCTCGCTGGTGATCTGCCACGAACACGAAGTCGCACAGACCGATGAGGCGCTGGTCCTCGCGGGCCTCAGCCCGCCGGTGCGAACCATAACGCCCGCCGACCATGCGGCCCGGCCCGATCCGCGCCTGATCACTGCGACCGAAACCGGATCCTCGGGCCGTTCACTGATGTCCATCTTCGCCACCGGCAATGAAAAGCCGCCTGCGATCGACGTGGACGCTTCGGACCTCGGCCTGGTGCTCTACACCTCGGGCACCACCGGGCAGCCCAAGGGTGCTGTGCTGCGCCACGAGAGTCTGGCGAACAATGGCCAACATACCGGTGACTGGTGCGGGGTGTCCGGCAAGTCGCGGGTGCTGGCGATTGCGCCGCTGTTCCACATCAGTGGCGTGGTCTGCCACATCTGCCTGGCAATCGTGCAGAACTGCGAGCTGATCCTGAGTTACCGGTTCGAAGCGTCGGTGATGCTGGATACCGTCCGGCGCGAGCGGCCCACCTGGTCGATAGGCGCCATCACCGCCTTCAACGCCCTGGCTTCGCACCCGGACACCAGGCGCGAAGACTTCGCATCCTTCGAGCAGATCTATACCGGCGGCGCGCCGGTCCCGCCGGCCCTGCAGATGGCTTTGCGCGAGAAGACCGGCGTTACGCTCAGGAACAGCTACGGCATGACCGAAACCGCCGCGCCCACCCATTTCACGCTGCGCGGCCGCGATGCGCCGGTCGATCCGGAATCGGGTCTGCTGTCGATTGGCATACCTGGCTATGCGACGGACGCCAAGGTCGTCGACGAACGTGGCGTGGAAGTTCCGCCCGGCACGGCCGGCGAGCTGTTGATGAAGGGCCGTCAGGTGATGGCTGGCTATTGGCGCAAGCCCGAAGAAACGGCCGAAGCTCTCGCAGGTGGCTGGATGCACTCCGGCGACATCGCGATCATGGACCAGAACGGCTGGTTCTATCTGGTCGATCGCAAGAAGGACATGATCAACGCATCGGGTTTCAAGGTCTGGCCGCGCGAGGTCGAGGACGTCCTGTACCAGCATGCAGCCGTGCGGGAAGCCGCCGTGATCGGAGAGCCGGACGACTACCGCGGCGAGACCGTGGTTGCCTATGTCTCGCTCCGGCCCGGCGTCGCGGTGGAATCCGCCGCCCTGATCGCCCACTGCCGCGATCAACTGGCCGCCTATAAATGCCCGCGCGATGTGCGGGTGCTTGATGAACTGCCGAAGACGGTCTCCGGCAAGATCCAGCGCAAGTCGCTGCGCGACTTCGCGCGCGCCAAGGCCACGGCGTAATTTTATTCGAGCGTCACAACGATCTTTCCCAGCGTCTTGCGCTGGGCCAGCCGTTCGATGGCCTCGGCGCCGCGTTCGAGCGGAAAGCGTTCGCAGATCTGCGGCCGGATGTGTCTGCTGCGGTAGAGATCAAACAGCGCTGCGTTGTTCTGCGCACTGAGTTCGGGATTGCGTTCGGCCCAGGCGCCCCACCAGACGCCGAGCACATCGCATCCCTTGAGCAGGGTGAGATTCAGCGGCAGCTTCGGAATCTCGCCGGCCGCAAAGCCGATCACCAGATAGCGGCCTGCCCAGGCGATGGACCTCAGTGCCGGCTCGGCGTAGTTGCCGCCCACCGCGTCATAGATCACATCGAAGCCATCTGCGCCGGACTGTGCCTTGAGCTGCGCCGAGAATGCTTTCTGGGCGTCGCGATCCAGCGGACCGCGCGGATACACGATGCCGGCGTCGGCGCCCTGGGCCAGGCAGAAATCCACTTTCTGCTGGGTCGAGGCAGCCGCCGTGATATGTGCGCCCATCGCCTTGCCGAGCTGGATGGCGGCTACACCCACGCCGCCGGCCGCACCCAGGATCAGCATCTGCTCGCCCG
>JAIBJM010000054.1 GCA_020029535.1 Gammaproteobacteria bacterium
GATCGTACAGGGACTGAACCTGCCGGTGGATGCATCCACCGTTAACGGCGATATGGCGTTGTATGGCGAAGGTCTGGGTCTCGACTCCATCGACATTCTGGAAATCGCGCTGCTGGTCTCGAAGCAGTACGGCGTGCAGATCCGTGCCGACGATCAGCAGAACGAACAGATCTTCCGTTCGCTGCGGCATTTCGCCGACTACGTGGCGGCCAAGAGGACCAAGTGAAGCTGCTGCGCGGCCTCGGCCTCGCGCTCGTGGTTGTTGCCTCCGTCAGCTATGCACTGGCGGTGCACTACAGTAATTCGCATCGCGAGTACGGCGCCTTGGGTGCGGCGCTGGCGCTGCTGCCGTTGTTGCTGGTGGCGTGGCTCTGGCGTCGTTCATGGCGCCCGCTGTGGTGGGTGGCGGTCGCGGTCGGCGTGGCGCTGGTCGTTGCGGGCTGGCCGCTGCTGGAGCGCAACTATCCCTTGTTGTATCTGCTGCAGCAGTTGGCGGTATACGTGGCGCTGGCGGTGGGCTTCGGCATGACGCTGCGTGAGGGCCAGGTGCCGCTGTGCACGCGGATTGCGGCACAGGTGCAGAAGCCGTTGCCCGCGGCGGTGGCGGACTACACCCGTGGCGTCACGCTGGCGTGGACGCTGCTGTTCGCGACACTGGCGCTGCTGCTGGTGCTGGGTTACCTGCTGCTGCCCCTGCCGCTGTGGTCGCTGTGCGCCAATTTCATTGCACCGCTCCTGATGGGCGCGATGTTCGGCGCCGAAGCAATGGCGCGGCGCTGGGCACTGCCGCCGCAGCAACGCGCCGGCATGCTGGCCACGCTGCGGGTCTATCTGAAGGGCGGCGCGCAGTGGCAATGAGCCTGCCACTGCTGGTGCACGGCGATCGGCAAGCGCCGTTTGCCTGTCGGCAGGGACGCATCGTCAATGTCGCGCAATTCCTCGCCCAGGCCAGTGCGCTGGCGCAGCAGTTCGGGGGTGCCGCGCAGATCCTCAATCTGTGCAGCGACCGCTACAGCTTCGCGATGGGGCTGGCCGCGGCGCTGATTGCCGGCAAGCCCAGCCTGCTGCCTGCCGCGCATGCGCCGGCAACGCTGCGTCCGCCGTTGCCCGGCGAGGTGCTGTGCCTCACCGACGATGCCGCGCTGGATACACCGTTCCGCAAACTGCATCCGCAACAGTGGCTGGTGCCACCGGCGTCCGCCACGGCGCAGATGCCGCAGATCGATGCCGCGCAGCTGGCGGTGCTGGCATTTACCTCGGGTTCGACCGGTACACCGGTGCCGCATGCCAAGAGCTGGGGTTCGCTGGTGCGTGACGCGCGCAGCATGGCGGAAAACCTCGGTCTGCAAGGCCTGTCGCCGCGGTTGATGTTGGGCACGGTGCCGGCGCAACACGTGTATGGCCTGGAGGCCACCGTGTTGCTGCCGATGCAGAGCGGACATCTGCTGTGCGATGAGCGGCCGTTCTTTCCGGCCGACGTCGCGGCGCGGCTGGCGGCGTTGCCGGCGCCGCGCGTGCTGGTGACGACGCCGGTGCATCTGCATGCGCTGCTGGATGCCGGTGTCGAGGTGCCGCCGCTGGACCGCGTGGTGGTGTCGACGGCGCCGCTGCCGGTGCCGTGGGCGCAGCAGGCCGAGCAGCAACTGCAGTGCCCGCTGCTCGAGATCTACGGCTCGACCGAAAGTGGCCAGATTGCCGTGCGCAGCACCGCGCGCGAGCAGCAATGGACTCTGTCCCGCGACGTGCGCATTGAAATACGCGACGGCCAGGCATGGGTGTCGGGTGGGCATACGGAGGCTGCCATGCCGCTGGCCGACCGCATCGAACTGCTGGACGGGTCGCGCTTTCTGCTGCATGGCCGTCCTTCGGACCAGGTCAACATCGCCGGCAAGCGCAGTTCGCTGGGCTACCTGAATCATCAACTGATCACTGTTCCCGGTGTGGTGGACGGCGTGTTCTTCCATCGGCGTGACGGGACTGGCGCGGAGGCGCCGGATGACACGCGTCTGGCCGCGATGGCGGTGGCGCCCGGCTGCACGACGGCGGACATCGCGGCCGAGCTGCGCCGGCGCATCGATGCGGTGTTCATGCCGCGTCCGCTGCTGCTGGTGGAGCGTTTGCCGCGTGATGCCAACGGCAAGATTCCCCGCGAACAGCTGCTGGCGCTGCGTGCCGCGCACGGACTGCAATGAGCACGGGCGATCAGACACTGAGCCTGCCGATTGCGGCCGATCATCCGGCCTTCGCCGGGCATTTTCCCGGCCAACCGGTGGTGCCGGGTGTGGTGCTGCTGGATGAGACCCTGCAGGCGCTGGCCACGCAGCTGGCGTTGCCGGGACGCTGGCAGATCGTCAGCGCCAAGTTCCACAGCATGGTGCTGCCCGGCGAGACCGTGCTGCTGACGCATCGGCAGCAGTCGCCGGGGCATTTCAGTTTTGCGCTGCACGTGCAGCAGCGGCTGATTGCGCGCGGACAGCTGGCCCTGCAGCCATGAATGCACCTGTGCCGGACATGGTGAACGAGGCCCGCGCCGCCCGCGCCGAATGGACCCGACACGCCGAACGCGGCAGCGCGCGGCTGCTGCGTTTCATGGCGCGCTTGTCGCTGCGCATCGGCCGTCGCTGGTCGCGCCCGCTGCTGCATCTGTGCATCGGTTACTTCTTCCTGTTCGCGCCGACGGTGCGCCGTCGCTCGATGCTGTATCTGGGTCGCGCGCTGGGTCGTCCGGCGCGCGCCGGCGACTGGTACCGGCTGCTGCTGAGCTTTGCGACCACCATCCACGATCGTGTGTTCCTGCTGAATGATCGCTGGGATGAATTCCGTATCAGCGTTCATGGCGCCGCGCTGCTGGCGCAGCAGCACAGCCGTGGCGTGCTGCTGCTGGGCGCGCATGTGGGCAGCTTCGAAGCCATTCGTGCGGCCGGTCGCCAGCAGCCGGAACTGCGCGTGGCCATGGCGATGTATCCGGACAATGCGCGCAAGATGGCGGCCATGCTGCAGGCCATCGCGCCGCACAGCGACATGGACCTGATCGCACTGGGACGCGCCGATGCGCTGCTGCGCATCCGCGACCGGCTCGATGCCGGCGCACTGGTCGGCATGCTGGCCGACCGTTCGGTGGACCAGGAGGCCGGGCATCCGGTGGAGTTCCTGGGCGCCACTGCCTGGCTGCCGCTGGCACCGCTCCGTGCTGCCGCCGTGCTGCGCCGGCCGGTGATCTTCATGCTCGGCCTGCATGCCGGCGACAACCGCTATGAAGTGGTGTTCGAACCGCTGGCCGATTTCACTGCAATGGAGGCGGGGCAGCGCGATGCCGAAGTTCGCCAGGCGCTGCTGCGCTACGCGCGGCTGCTCGAGAAATACTGTCGCCTGTATCCCTACAACTGGTTCAATTTCCACGATTTCTGGCAGAAGCCGGCGAGTGGAGGCGATGTAAGTGAGTGAGTTGCTGCGAAGGGCGGCCTGGGCCGCGCTGCTGCTGCTGCCGGCGACCGCTTGGAGTGCGGACGAGCTGGAAGCATTGATGTCGCGGCTGGCCGCGCAGCGCACCGGTCATGCGCTGTTCACCGAGCAGCACTACGTCGCCTTGCTGGAGCGGCCGGTGCAGACCTCGGGCGAGCTGTTCTACGAGGCGCCGGACAGGCTGGAGAAACGCACGCTGCAGCCACGCCCCGAGACGCTGCGCGTGGCCGCGGGCATCGTGCATGTGGAAAGCGGCCGGATCAAACGTTCGATGCCGGTGCAGCGTTATCCGGAACTCGCCGCCTTCATTGAAAGCATGCGTGCCACGCTGGCTGGCGATCTGCCGGCGCTGCAGAAGTATTTCAGCATCGGCTTTGAAGGCGATCAGCAGCGCTGGCAGCTGCAACTGACGCCGCTGGACAAACGGCTGGCAGCCGCCATCCGCCAGGTGCACATCAGCGGCGTTGGAATCGAACTGCGCCGCGTGGAAGTGCAGCAGACCGATGGCGATCGTTCGGTGACGGACATCCAGCCGCTGCCGTGAAGCGCAATACCGTCATTTTGCTGCTGTGGCTGGTGTTGCTGCTGGTCACCATCGGGATCGTGGCCCGCGCCCGCTACATCACCGATCTGTCGGCCTTCCTGCCGCGCGCACCGACCGTGGCCCAGCAGTTGCTGGTCAGTCAGCTGCGCGATGGCCTGGCCTCGCGGCTGGTGCTGATCGGTATCGAAGGCGGCGACGCTGTGGCGCGCGCCAATGCTTCGCGGGCGCTGGCGGAACGGCTGCAGCCACTCGACGATTTCATCTGGGTACGCAATGGCGCAGCCGAGGCGCAGCAGGCCGATCTCGAGCTGCTGCTGAAGCATCGTTATGCGCTGAGTCCGCTGGTGGATGAGCGCCGTTTTACCGTTGCGGGCCTGCGCGAGGCCATCCAGTCCTCGATCGACCTGCTGGTCTCGCCGGCCGGCGCGCTGATCGAGCCCTTCATGACCCGCGATCCCACCGGCGAGCTGGTGGGGTTGCTCGGTCAGCTCGATGCCGGCGACGGACCGGCCAGCACCGAAGGTGTATGGAGTTCGGCCGATGGCAGTCGTACGGTGCTGCTGGCCGAGACGCGCGCAACCGGCTCGGACCTGGACGGACAGCAGCGGGCGCTGCAGGCCATCGGGCAGCAGTGGCGACAGCTGGGACCGGCGCAGCCTGCGACGCTGCGCTTGAAGCTCAGCGGTGCCGGCACCTTCGCCGTGGAAGCGCGCCGTGTGATCCAGAGCGAGGCGTTGCGGCTCTCGCTGCTCAGTTCGGTGCTGATACTGCTGCTGCTGTGGTTGGCCTATCGATCGCCAGTGCCGGTGCTGCTGGGCATGCTGCCGGTGGCCTGTGGCGCGCTGGCTGGCATCGCCGCGGTGGCGTTGGGTTTCGGCGCCGTGCATGGCATGACGCTGGGCTTCGGGGTGACGCTGATCGGCGAGTCGGTGGACTACTCCATCTATCAGTTCGTGCAATCACCACTGGTGCAGGCGCGTCGTCGGCTGTGGCGCACCATCGTGCTGGGCGTGGCCACTTCGGTGTGCGGTTTTGCCTCGCTGCTGCCATCCGGGTTCCCGGGCCTGGCACAGCTGGGGGTGTATTCGATCACCGGCTTGATCGTGGCAGCGGCCGTGACTCGCTGGGTACTGCCGGCAATGCTGCCTCGGGATGGTCTGCGGCTGCGGCGGCTCTCGCCGCTCGGTGTGCACGCGGCGCACTGGCTGGGGCTGACGCGCCATGGCCGCATGGCCCTGATCGTACTGGCGCCCGTCTGTGTGCTGGTGCTGTGGACGCATCGCGGGCAGATCTGGAATCGCGAGCTGGCTGCACTGAGTCCCACACCGGTTGCTGCGCAGGCGCTCGACACGCAACTGCGCGGCGATCTGGGTGCGGCGGATCTGCGTCATCTGGTGGTGGTGCAGGGCCCAGACGCTGATTCCGCGCTGCGAGCCAGTGAGCGCGTCGCCAGCCGGCTGATGGCGCTGGTGGAGGCAGGCCAGCTGGGTGGTTTCAACAGTGCGACCCAATACCTGCCCAGCGCTGGCGTGCAACGCGCACGGCTACAGGGCATCCCGCCGCAAGACGAGTTGCGTCGCCGTCTGCAGCAGGCCACGCAAACGTTGCCGTTGAAGGCGGCACGCCTGGAACCCTTCGTGGCTGAAGCTGCCGCGGCGCGCGAGGCCGCGCCGCTGACGCGCGCCGAACTGGACGGCACTTCGCTGGCGCCGGCCGTGGATGCGCTGCTGATGCGCAATGGCTCGGTGTGGCAGGCACTGCTGCCGCTGCGCGCGCCGGCCGGCAATGATCAGACCATCGATGCCGGACGAGTGCGGGCAGCGCTGGCCGGCGAATCCGCGCTGCTGATCGACATCAAGCAGCAATCCGATGCGCTGTACGGCGACTACCTGCGCCAGGCCGGCTGGCTGTCGCTGGCCGGTCTGCTGCTGATGATCGCCGTGCTGGGCGCCGCGTTGCGCTCGCTGCGTCGCGTGGCACGCGTGGTGGCGCCGCTGCTGCTGGCGGTGCTGGCCGTCGCGGCCGGGCTGGTCGCTGCCGGTGTGGCGCTGACCATCCTGCATCTGGTGGGCATGCTGCTGATTGTGGCGGTGGGTTCGAACTACACGCTGTTCTTCGAGCGGCAGCAGGCGCACGAGGATGGACCCTTGACACTGGCATCGCTGGTGGTGGCCAATGCCGCCACCGTGATTGGATTCGGCGTACTTGCAACTTCCAGCGTGCCGGTATTGCAGGCTCTGGGCGTGACCGTCAGCTGTGGCGCGCTGCTGGCCATGCTGTTCTCGGCCATGCTGTCGCCGCCGGCCACGCTGGCGGCATTCGCGGAGGCGGAGTGATGCGCTGGCTGGGCACGCCGCTGCTGCGCCTGTCGGCACTGTTGCATGGGTTGGCGCTGTTGCTGCTGGCGTGGCGGCCCATGCTGTGGCCCTGGCTGCTGGTGCTGGTGGTGGCCAATCATCTGCTGCTGATGGGGCTGGGGCTGTGGCCGCGCAGCCGGGCGCTGGGCGCCAACTTCACCCGGCTGCCGCCAGCGGCCGCCGCCCGCAATGAGGTGGCCATCACCATTGATGATGGTCCGGATCCTGAGGTGACGCCGCTGGTGTTGCAGCTGCTGGCGCAGCATGGCGTGCATGCCACCTTTTTCTGCATCGGCCAGCAGGTGGAACGACATCCGCAGCTGGTGCGCGAGATGGTGGCGGCCGGGCATGCAGTGGCCAATCACTCGCAGCGGCACCCGCTGTATTTTTCACTGCTGGGTCCGGCGCGCATCCGGTGCGAGATCGAGGCGGCGCAACAGGCCATTACCGCCGCGGGAGCTGCACGTCCGCAGTTTTTCCGCGCACCGGCCGGCTTGCGCAACCTGTTGCTGCAACCGGTGCTGCAGCAACTGGGGCTGCAGCTGGTGAGCTGGACGCGACGCGGCTTCGACACCGTGAATGGCAGTCCCGAGTCAGTGCTGGCGGCGCTGACGCGCAATCTGCGCGGCGGCGACATCCTGCTGCTGCATGACGCGCACGCGGCGCGCACTGCCGAGGGCACGCCGGTGATTGTGGCGGTGCTGCCGCGTTTGCTGGCAGTGTTGCAGCAGGCGGGATTGCAGCCGGTCACTTTGCGGGCAGCCTTCGAATGAACACGGCTGGAATCGTCAATGCATTGATCGACCACGCCACCGCGCGTTACCGGCGCGTCGGCCGCTTCGCCTTTCATTGGGGACGCGGCAAGCTGCGCCACGATCCGGTGTTCGTCGAAATCCTGGCGCGCGGCCTGTTGAATGGCCGGCGCACCATACTGGATCTGGGTTGCGGCCAGGGCCTGCTGGCGGCATGGCTGCGCAGCGCCGCGCAGTTGGCGGCGCAATGGCCGGCGCAGTGGCCGGCGCCCCCGCAACCGCAACGCATCGTTGGCATCGATCTGATGCCGGGCGATATCGATCGCGCCCGCCGTGCGCTGCAGAGCGAGGCCGAGTTCGCCGTGGGCGATATCCGCACCGCTGCCTTCGAAGCTTCCGAAGCCGTGGTGATACTGGACGTGCTGCACTACATCGAGGTCGAAGCGCAGCTCGCGGTGCTGCGTCGCGTACGCGCCGCGCTGTCGTCCGATGGCGTGCTGGTGACCCGCATCGGCAATGCTGCCGGCGGTTTCGGTTTCCGGTTCAGCATCTGGGTCGATCGCCTGGTGTTGTGGTTGCGCGGTCATCGCAACAACCGGCTGCACACGCATTCCTTGCAGCAATGGCAGTCCATGCTGCGTCAGTGCGGTTTCGACAGCGAGGCCTTTCCGATCGATGCGGGTCCGTTCGCCAATGTGTTGCTGGTGGCGAGACCGCTATGACGCCGTTGCTGTTCCGCGCCAGTACCGCTGTCAGTGGCCTGGGCACCGGCCTGCAGGTCACGCTGCAGGGATTGCGCGATAACCGCAGCGGGTTGCGGCCCAATGAATTCGGCGCACTGCCGTTTGTGTGTCACACCGGGACCGTTGACGAAGTGCAGCTTGTGCAGTTGCCTGCCGCCCTGCAGAGTTTCGATTGCCGCAACAATCGCCTGGCGCTGCTGGCCTTGCAGCAGGACGGATTCATCGAGGCCGTCCAGGCCAGCGTGGCTCGCTGGGGCGCGGCGCGCGTCGGTGTGTTTCTCGGCACCAGCACCGCCGGCATTCATGAGACCGAGCTGGCCTATCGGCAGCTCGATCCGCAGACCGGCGCGTTGCCGGCCCGCTTCAGCTATGCCGGGGCGCACAATGCCTGGTCGCTGACGAACTTCGCGCGCAGCCTGTTGCGGCTGCAGGGTCCGGCCTCAGTGGTGTGCACCGCCTGTTCGTCCAGCGCCAAGGTGTTCGGCGTGGCGCAACGGATGATGGAGACGGGGCTGATCGACGCAGCGGTGGTGGGCGGCGTCGACTCGCTGTGCTTCACCACGCTGTATGGTTTTCATGCGCTGCAGCTGGTGTCCGCGCAACCCTGCCGGCCCTTCGATGTGGCGCGCGACGGTATTTCGATCGGCGAAGCCGCAGCCTTCGTGCTGCTGGAGCGCGTGCCCGCCAGCGTCGATGCCGATGCCGTGCTGCTGGCCGGCGTCGGCGAGTCCAGCGATGCCTATCACATGTCGAGCCCGCATCCGCAGGGGCACGGGGCCATCGCCGCGATGCGCGCAGCGCTGGAAGCCGCCGCATTGGAGCCGGATCAGGTGGACTACCTGAATCTGCATGGCACCGGCACGCGCGCCAATGACAGTACCGAGGCAGTGGCAGTAGCGACGCTGTTCGGCGATCGCGTGCCCTGCAGTTCCACCAAGGGCGCCACCGGCCACACGCTGGGCGCAGCCGGCGCGCTCGAGGCGGTGATCTCGGCGCTGGCATTGCGTCACGGCCTGATTCCCGGCAGTCCGCATACGGCGGCCGTCGAGCCACAGCTGGCCGCGCAATACCAGCGTAGTGCCCGCACAGCGGAACTGGCCTGCGTGCTCAGCAATTCATTCGGCTTCGGCGGCGCCAACTGCACGCTGGCGCTGCAGCGCGCGAACTGAGGTCGGTGACGCCATGAAAATCGCAGTCATCGGTGTGGGCGCGCTCGGTCCGGACTTCGCGGATTGGCCGGCATTGCGCGCCCTGCTGAAGGGCACGACGGTACATCAGCCGGCGCGCACTTCATTGCCGCCGCCGACGATGTTGCCGCCGGCCGAGCAGCGTCGCGTGGGGCCGGCAATCAAGTTGGCGCTGGCGGTGGGCGGCGAGGCGCTGGCCGGCAGCGGGCTGGATGCGACCACACTGGCCACAGTGTTCGCGGCTTCGGGTGGTGACGCCGAGAACTGCGATGCGCTGTGCCGCGCGCTCGCCGCCAGTGCGCCGCAACTTTCACCGACGCGCTTTCACAACTCGGTGCAGAACGCCGCTGCCGGTTACTGGGGTATCGCGCAGCGCGCCACGGCGCCTGCCATGTCCACAGGAGCCCATGACGCCAGCTTTGCCGTGGGACTGCTCGAGGCCGCTACCCAGATCGTCGCCGGGCAGCGGCCGGTGCTGTTGGTATCGTCCGATACCGACTATCCCGAGCCGCTGCGTGCGACGCGACCCATCCCGGATGCCCTGGGCGTGGCGCTGCTGCTGGCGCCGCCGTTTCCTGCGGCGCCGGCCACCCTGCGCATCGAAGTACGCGCGGGTGTGGCCGATGGGCTGGCGCAGCCTTCACTGGAAAGTCTCCGCGCTGCCATTCCGGCCGGCCGTGCACTGCCGCTATTGCAGCGGATGGCGCTCGGCGGCGCCGGCGTCGTGCACATCGAGTATCTGCCGGCACTGGTGCTGCGCGTGGAGGTGGACGGTGCAGCATGATCGCGAGTGGATCGCGCAGCGGCTGCCGCAGCAGGGTGCGATGTGCCTGCTCGAGCAGGTGATCGGGTGGGATGAATCGCATATCGTTTGCCGCAGCGGTTCGCATCGCGATGCCGGCAATCCGCTGCGTGCGCATGGGCGGCTGGGCGCGGCCTGCGGCATTGAATATGCCGCGCAGGCCATGGCGCTGCACGGCGCGCTGCGCACCGTGCAGCACGATCGGCCGCAGCGCGGCTTCCTGCTGGCAGTGCGTGAGGTGCAACTGCAGGTGCCGGCGCTGGACGGCATATCCGCCGATCTGCAGGTCACGGCCGAATGCCTGCATGCCGATGCCGCGCTGGCGCAGTACCGATTTGCGCTCAGTGCCGCCGGGCAGTCATTGCTGCACGGTCAGGCCACGGTGGTGTTCGATGCCGCAAAGCTGGCGAAGTCATCTGCATGAACAGCCCCGGCAGACGAGCGCTGGTCAGCGGCGGGAGCGGGGAGCTGGGAGCGGCGATCTGCCGCATGCTGGCGCGCGCCGGTCACCATGTATATGTACATGCCAACCGCCGCGCCGAGGTGGCTAGGCAACTGGCGCAGTCCATCACTGCCCAGGGTGGCAGCGCCGAAGTGCTGCAGTTCGACATCACCGATGCCGCCACCAGTCGCGCCGTGCTGGAAGCGCTGGTGGCCGATCAGCCGATCCAGATCCTGGTCAACAACGCCGGCATTACCGACGACGCGGTGTTTGCCGGCATGAGCGCTGTGCAGTGGCATCGGGTCATCGACGTCAGCGTGCACGGCTTCTACAACGTCACGCAGCCGCTGCTGCTGCCGATGATCCACTCGCGCTGGGGACGCATCGTCAATGTGACTTCGGTGGCGGCGCTGACCGGCAACCGCGGCCAGGTCAACTACGCCGCCGCAAAAGGCGCGCTGCATGCGGCGACGCGCGCACTGGCGCTGGAAGTGGCCAGCCGCGGCGTCACCGTCAATGCGGTGGCGCCGGGCATCATCCGCTCGCCGCTGGCGGACGCGGCCTTCGATGCGGCGCGCATCGCGCAACTGGTGCCGGCCGGCCGCGTCGGCGAAGCCGACGAAGTGGCGGCGCTGGTGGGTTTTCTGGCCTCCGACCGGGCGGCCTATATCACCGGCCAGACCGTCTCGATCAACGGCGGCATGATTTGAGCGCCCCCGATGAGAACCAGGCGCGTTTGGCAGGCCCGCGCCGCATCCGCTAAACTAGCGCCCGGTCGCAAAGCTGCGCCTACCTTCTTGAGTTCTCAAGAAGATTTCCGAAGACTTCCTCAATCGGTTTAATGAGGGTGACGGTATCCATGGGCCAATCCTTGGCTGATCAACTCGCCAGCACGCCGCTGTCGGGCAGCAATGCCGCTTATGTCGAAGGTCTGTACGAACAATATCTGAGCGATCCCGCCAGCGTCGATGCGGCGTGGCGCCGTTATTTCGATCAGCTGCGCCAGGGCGCCGGCGTCGAACGTGCGCACGGTCCGGTGATCGCCGCGGTGGCAGCGCGCGCGCAGGCGCCGCTGATGCCGCAGGCACTGGCCACTGCCGCCGCCGGCAGCAATGCGGAAAAGCAGGCCGCGGTATCGCGGCTGATGCAGATCTATACCAACCGCGGTCATCTGATCGCCAGGCTCGATCCACTGGGCATGATGCAGCGGCCACGGCCGCGGGTACTGCAGCTGGATTACGCCGGCCTCGGCGAAGCGGATCTGGATGTCGAATTCTTCACCGGCAGCCGCAACGAATGGTTGCCCAAGCGTGCCACGCTGCGCGAGATCATCGGCCGCCTCGAACAGGTTTACTGCGGCAGCATCGGCGCCGAATTCGCGCATGTCTCGGACACCGAGGAGCGTTTGTGGCTGCAGGGCGAGTTCCAGCTGGGACGCGTCAAGCACCGCTTCAGCAGCGAGGAACAGCGCGGCATCCTGCGCCAGCTGACGGCGGCCGAAGGACTGGAGCGCTATCTGCACACGCGTTTCGTGGGCCAGAAGCGCTTTTCGCTGGAAGGCGGCGACGCGCTGATCCCGATGCTCGACTACACGGTGCAGGAAGGTGGTCGCGCCGGCATCGAGGAAGTGGTCATCGGCATGGCGCATCGCGGCCGGCTCAATGTGCTGGTCAATGTGCTGGGCAAGGCGCCCGGCCAGCTGTTCAATGAATTCGAAGGCAAGTACGACCATCTGGTCGGTTCCGGCGATGTGAAGTACCACAAGGGCTTCTCCTCGGACCTGCGCACGCCCGGCGGCAATGTGCATGTGGCGCTGGCCTTCAACCCTTCGCACCTGGAAATCGTCAATCCGGTGGTCGAGGGTTCGGTGCGCGCGCGCCAGGAGCGCCGCTCGGACAGCACCGGCGCCAAGATCCTGCCGGTGCTGATCCACGGCGACGCGGCCTTTGCCGGCCAGGGCGTGGTCATGGAGACGCTGCAGCTGTCGCAGACGCACGGCTATCGCACCGGCGGCACGCTGCACCTGATCATCAACAACCAGGTGGGCTTCACCACCAGCGATCCGCTCGAAGCGCGTTCGACCATGTACTGCAGCGACGTGGCCAAGATGATCGAGGCCCCGATCCTGCACGTGAATGCCGACGATCCCGAAGCGGTGGTGTTCGTGACGCTGCTGGCGCTGCGTTATCGCCAGCACTTCCACAAGGACATCGTCATTGATCTGGTCTGCTATCGCCGCCTCGGTCACAACGAGGCCGACGAGCCGGCAGCCACCCAGCCGCTGATGTATCGCACCATCCGCCAGCATCCCAGTGCGCGCAAACGCTACGCCGATCAGCTGACCAGTGCCGGCATCATCGCCGCCGGTGAAGCCGAGCAGCTGGTGGAACAGTACCGGCAGGCGCTGGATGAAGGCCGTCACGAGGTGCATCCGTCGCTGGGCATGATCGGCAACCAGCACACCGTGGACTGGTCGCGCTATCAGGCCGAGGAGCGGGACGAAGAGGCGCCGGTCGGCATCACGGCGGAGAAGCTGGCCGAGTACGGCCGGCGCCTCACCAGCCTGCCGGACGGTTTCACGCTGCATCCGCGCGTGGCGCAGATCATCGCCAACCGCAGCAAGATGCTGGCCGGCGAACTGCCGCTGGACTGGGGCTGCGCCGAGAACCTGGCCTATGCCTCGGTGCTCGACGAGGGTTATGCGGTGCGCATCTCCGGCCAGGACTCTGGCCGCGGCACTTTCTTCCATCGTCACGCCGCGTTGCACGATCAGGGCAGCGGCGATGTGTATGTACCCCTGCAGCACATCAAGGATGGCCAGCCGCGCTTCGATGTCATCAATTCGGTGCTGTCGGAAGAGGCCGTGGTCGGTTTCGAATACGGATTCTCCAGCACCAGCCCGGATTATCTGGTGGTGTGGGAAGGCCAGTTCGGCGACTTCGTCAACGGCGCCCAGGTGGTCATCGACCAGTTCATTTCCTCCGGCGAAGCCAAGTGGGGGCGCCTGTGCGGCCTGACCATGTTCCTGCCGCATGGTTACGAAGGCCAGGGCCCCGAGCATTCCTCGGCGCGTCCCGAGCGTTTCCTGCAGCTGTGCGCCGAGAACAACATGCAGGTCTGCGTGCCTTCGACGCCGGCGCAGATGTTCCACATGCTGCGGCGGCAGATGCTGCGCTCGCTGCGCAAGCCGCTGATCGTGATGACGCCGAAAAGCCTGCTGCGTCACGATCTGTCGGTATCCTCGCTGGCCGATCTGTCGAAGGGTCGCTTCATGCGCATCATCGACGAGATCGACGAACTGAAGCCGGCCGACGTGCAGCGCGTGGTGTTCTGCAGCGGCAAGGTGTACTTCGACCTGCTGAAGGCGCGCCGCGCCGAAGACCTGCGCAATGTGGCGCTGGTGCGCATCGAACAGCTGTACCCGTTTCCGGTCGAGGAATACCAGACCGTGCTGGCGCGTTATCCCAACGCCGTCGATGTGGTCTGGTGCCAGGAAGAACCGCAGAACCAGGGCGCCTGGTTCCAGATCCGGCACCGGCTGCAGGAACTGGCCGTCGACAAGCGTCCGGTGTACTACGCCGGCCGCGCGCCGACCTCGGCGCCGGCCACCGGCCTGGCCAAGGTGCATGAAGCCGAACAGAACCAACTGGTGCAGACTGCGCTGAACGCGGTTTCTGCCGAGCAGACCCAGCGCAACCTGCCGCGCCTGACATTGAGGAAGAGTTCATGAGTGTCGAGATCCGCGTTCCGCAACTGCCCGAATCCGTGGCCGATGCCACGTTGGTGAACTGGCGCAAACAGCCGGGCGAGGCGATCGGTCGCGATGAGAATCTGGCGGATCTGGAGACCGACAAGGTGGTGCTGGAAGTGCCGGCCCCGGTCAACGGTGTGCTGAAGGAAGTGCGCGTGCAGGCCGGCGCCACCGTCAAGAGCGGCGACCTTCTGGCCATCGTTGAAGAAGGCGCTGCGCCGGCCAAAGGCGCTGCCGCGCCGGCAGTTGCCGCGGCACCGGCCGCGGCCAGTGCTGCCGACACCAAGCTGAGCCCCGCTGCCAAGCGGGTGGTCGAAGAGCAGAAGCTGTCGCCGGCGACGGTGGCCGCGGCCGCGAAGGATGGCCGCGCCGGCAAGTCGGATCTCGCCGCTGCGAAACCCGCTGCCGCCAAACCCGCCGCTGCATCCGCACCGGTGGCGCCGCGCACCGGTCGTACCGAACAACGCGTGCCGATGACCCGGCTCCGTCAGCGCATCGCCGAGCGGCTGGTGCAGGCCAAGACCGAGCAGGCCATGCTGACCACCTTCAACGAAGTCGACATGACCGCGGTCAACGAGCTGCGCGCCCGTTACAAGGACAGCTTCGAGAAGAAGCACGGCGTGAAGCTGGGTTTCATGGGTTTCTTCGTCAAGGCAGTGATCGAGGGCCTGAAGCGCTTCCCGATGGTCAATGCCTCGATTGAAGGCACCGACATCGTCTATCACGAGTACTTCGACATTGGCGTCGCGGTGTCGACCGATCGCGGCCTGATGGTGCCGGTGCTGCGCGATGCCGACCAGATGAGCCTGGCCGAGATCGAGAAGGCCATTGGCAGCTACGCACAGAAGGCCCGCGAAGGCACCATTTCGCTCGACGACCTGACGGGCGGTACTTTCAGCATCACCAATGGCGGCGTGTTCGGCTCGCTGCTGTCCACGCCCATCGTCAATGCGCCGCAGAGCGCCATCCTCGGCATGCACAAGACGCAGCCGCGGCCCGTGGTGGTGGATGGCGAGATCGTGATCCGCCCGATGATGTACGTGGCGGTGAGCTACGACCATCGCATCATCGATGGCCGCGAATCGGTGCAGTTCCTGGCCATGGTCAAGGAAAGCCTCGAATACCCCGGCCGCGTCCTGCTCGGAGTTTGATCCATGACAGACAGTAATTTCGACGTCATCGTCATCGGTGGCGGACCGGCCGGCTATCCGGCGGCGATCCGCGCCGCGCAGAACGGCCTCAAGGTGGCCTGCATCGACGGCTGGAAGAACCGCGACGGCAGCAATGCCTTCGGCGGCACCTGCCTGAATGCGGGCTGCATTCCCTCCAAGGCGCTGCTGGAATCCTCCGAGCTGTATCACCGCGCGCAGTCCGAGTTCGCGGTGCACGGCATCAAGACCGGCGGCATCACACTCGATCTGGCCGCGATGCAGAAGCGTCGCGCCGGCATCGTCAAGGGCATGACCGGCGGCATCGCTTCGCTGCTGAAGGCCGCCGGCGTCACCGCCATCTTCGGCACCGGCAAGTTGCTGCCCGGCCGTGTCGTTGAAGTGACCGCAAGCGATGGCAGCAAGCAGCAGCTGTCGGGCAAGCACGTGATCCTGGCCAGCGGCTCGACGCCGGTGGAACTGAAGTCACTGGCCTTTGATGGCAAGAACATTGTCGATTCCTGGGGCGCGCTCGAATTCGATGCCGTGCCCAAGCGCCTGTGCGTGATCGGCGCCGGTGTCATCGGCCTCGAGCTGGGCAGCGTGTGGAAGCGTCTGGGCGCCGAAGTGGTGGTGCTCGAAGCGCTGGACAAGTTCCTCGCCATTGCCGACCAGCAGCTGGCCGGCGAAGCAGCAAAACAGTTCAAGAAGCAGGGGCTGGATATCCGCCTCGGCGCCAAGGTCACCGCAGCCAAGGCCGGCAAGAGCGGCGTCACCGTCAGCTACACCGATGCCAAGGGTGAGCAGTCGCTCGAAGTGGACAAGGTGGTGGTGGCCGTCGGCCGCCGTCCGTACACCGAAGGGCTGCTGGCCGAGGGCACCGGCGTAAAGCTGGACCCGCGCGGCTTCATCGAAGTGGACGAGCACTGCTACAGCGGCGCAGAAAATGTCTGGGCTGTCGGCGATGTGGTGCGCGGTCCGATGCTGGCGCACAAGGGTAAGGACGAGGGCATCGCCGTGGCCGAGCGCATCGCCGGCCGCTATGCGCATGTCAGCTATGCGCTGATCCCGTCGGTGATCTATACCGCGCCGGAAATCGCCTGGGTGGGCCAGACCGAAGAACAGCTGAAGGCCGCCGGCGTCTCGTACAAGACCGGCGTGTTTCCTTTCGCCGCCAGCGGGCGCGCCAAGGCCATGGAGGCCACCGCCGGCTTCGTCAAGCTGCTGGCCGACAAGGACAGCGACGACATCCTCGGTGTGCACATCATCGGCCCGATGGCCGGCGAGCTGATCGCCGAAGCCGTGCTGGCGATGGAATTCCGTGGCAGCGCCGAAGACCTGCAACGGACCATCCACGCGCATCCGACGCTGTCGGAGGCCTTGCACGAAGCGGCACTGGCCGCTGACAAGCGGGCGATCGATAACATCAACCGCTGAGACGATGCTTAACTCTGCGGAAACAATTGCGGAAACAGGATGTCCTGCGCCCTGATCGGAAACTGGAGGTGCACCGGGCCTTTGGGGCTTCCGGAACCCAGGATTCCATTCTCAAGCAGCTGTCCTAGCAAATCGCGGCTCGTGCGTTCCTTGAGACCAGTGATGGCTTCGACGTCGCCGCGCGCAATCTCGCCGCGGTGGAAGATCTCGACGATGAGCTTATCCGCTTCGGACCGCCAGTCGTTCATGCGCGCATAACGCTTCAGGCGTTCCGCCAGCGTTGGCAGCTCGAAAAGCCCGGCCATGAACCGGATCTGGTCCAGGCACACGTTCAGGAACCAGATCGAGAATTCTTCCAGGGCTTGTCTCGAAAGACTGCCGCGACCGTCGAGATCGCCCAGCCGAGGCAGGTCGGCATGATCCATCATGCTCTTGTATTCCGTGCGGCTCTCAAGGCCGCGTGCCAGGCCGCGCGATATGGACCAGAGTCCATGCGCGCCAATCCCTGCCTTCAAGGCCATCGCATGACTCATGAGACGGCTGACACGGCCATTCCCATCGGGGAACGGATGGATGTAATTCAAGCGGTGATGTGCAGCAGGTAGAACGAGAATGCGTTTTGCGGCTCCCCGGTTGGCAAGATCGTATCGCTTGGCAAAATAGTCCATGAATCGAGGCACTGCGTCGCTGCCGGGCGGGTGGTGACGGCCCACGACATTGTCGTGCTCTGGACGGGAACGCAGCTCGCCCGGCACCATCGTGAAACTCCGGCCGGCTCCTTCGATCTTCAGCATTGCTTCGGGTGCATCGTGATAAAACTCGCGATGCAGATAGCGAATAAACTCCGTTGAGGCAGGCTCACGCAACTTTCCCTCGGCGAATTCGCGGTCGATCATTTCTTGCAGTCGTATGTGCTGCCGCGCCTCCAGCTGTAGATTGCGCCGGGTCTCATCGGCATCGAGGTCATCTGCCAGCGCGCGCTCGATGTCACGTGGGCGCGTGTTGTGCCCCTCGATGAGGTTTGAGTAATAGCAGTTCATCACCCGCACCATGTCGGCCAGATTGGCGGCAGTTTTGGGGTGCAGGCGGGCGGACAGTGCAGCAGCGGCGGCAGGCAGCGCAGAAAGCAGATCCAGCAGCTCTCCGCCGACGTCGTCGAGCATGCAGGGTTCGATTCTGGAGGGCATCTCAGCAGACATTGCCGATCTTTCTGTATCTACAACTCCATGTCTTATAAGACATTAATAGTCATTTAGCCAGCAGGTTTGCCGATATGAGTTGCCGATCCTGGAGCTGGCTGTGGACAAACGGGCGATCGACAACATCAACCGCTGATCACGTGGCGTCCGCATGGGCTCCTTCATTCAGCCACGGTCCAGCTCCCGAACCGAGATGCCAAGTAACTCCGCGGCGCGGGATTCCGGCAAGGCGCCTTCCGTCACCGCGCGCATGGCGAGCCGATGCAGTCGATGGGATTTCTCGGCTTCTACAGGCTCTGGTTCCGGCCAAGGTGGATCCAGATAGCCCTTGTCCTTCAGCAGTTGCCAATGCCGCTTGGCGTCAGCATCAGAAAGAATGCCCGCCTGTTTGAGCCGGACCACCAGCACCTGCAGGCTCACCAGAAAGCGCTTCTTCAGCTCCACCAGTTAGCTGCGCGCTGCGTCGTCGTCGCCCGGTCGGCGGATCCGTCAATCGTCCATTTCGTTCGTTTCGACGGAGGAATGGGCTATTGGGCCAGCTACCGGATGGAGTCACCATCCAGGTCTCAGGCTCTGGATGCATTGAGCTGAACACTCGGCGCATGCTGGAGTCTCGCGTCGAGACACCCCCACGATAGCGGTGCGTCCCGCCCATCTGAACTTTTTCTCGAAACCGCTCCGGATCGAAGTGCCGCAATGGGCGGGCGTGAACCTTCCGCAATGTCCGTGGCGTCAACCCGACCGCTCTGCCCTCAGCACATTCGCCACACCCTTCAGACGCTTGAGCACCCGCGTCAGCTGCGCGGCGTTGCGCACGGCGGTGCGCATCTCGATGGTGGCGATGCGATCGTCCGGGTCGGTGTTGGAATTGACGCCCTCGATGCTCATCTTCTCGACCGCCAGCACGTCGGTGACATCGCGCAGCAGGCCGCGGCGGTCGTAGGCCTCGACGCAGATGCGCAGCGGCATCAGGCTGTCGCCGTCGATGTTCCACTGCACCTGCAAGACACGATCCGGCTTGAGCGTGCGCATGCGTTTGAGGCTGGGGCAAGTCGCCTTGTGGATGGTGACGCCGCGGCCCAGCGTCACGTAACCCGCAATGGGTTCGGGCGGCACCGGACCGCAGCAGCGCGCCATCGTGGTGGGCAGGTCGCCCACGCCTTCAATGTCCACCGCCGAGCGTTTGCCGCTGCGTTTCGGTCCGCGCTTCAACGGCCGCAGTTCAAGCGGCGGTTGTTCGGGGGCGGCAGCTTCGGCCGGCTTCGCGTCGCCGGCCGCCGCCGCCGCGGTTTCCTCCTGCTGCCGGAACCACGCCCGCACCTTGGCGCGGCTGCGCGACGAGGCGAGGAAGCCTTCTTCGGCATTGAGCCAGTCGCGGCTGGGTCCGCCGGTGCGGCCGGTGATGATCTCCACCACCTCGCCGTTCGCCAGCTGCTCATTCAGCGGCACGATGCGGCCATTGACCTTGGCGCCGCGGCAGCGATGCCCCAGGTTGGTATGCACGTGGTAGGCGAAATCCAGCGGTGTGGCGCCGCGCGGCAGATCGACGATCTCGCCGCGCGGGGTCAGTACGTAGATGCGGTCGGCGAACAGGCTGCGCCGCACGTTGTCGATGTAGTCGCCATCGCCATCGGGTGCCAGCGACGGATCGAGCAGGCGTCGGGCCCACTCGATCTTGCGCTCGTACTGATGATCGCGCCCGCCGCCTTCCTTGTAGCGCCAGTGCGCGGCCACGCCCAGTTCGGCATGTTCGTGCATGTCGCGGGTGCGGATCTGGATTTCAACCGCCTTGCCTGCCGGGCCATTCACCGCGGTGTGGATGGAGCGGTAGTTGTTGCCCTTGGGAATGGCGATGTAGTCGTCGAACTCGCCGGGGATGAACGGCCACAGTCCGTGCACCACGCCCAGCGCCGCGTAGCATTCGTCGATGGACTCGACCACGATGCGCAGCGCGCGCACGTCGTACACCTGCTCGAAGGCCAGGCGCTTGCGCTGCATCTTGCGCCAGATGCTGTAGATGTGTTTCGGGCGGCCGTAGACGGTGGCCGTGACGCCGGCTTTCTGCAGCGCCGTGCGCAACTGCGCGCTGACTTGTTCGATATACGATTCGCGATCGACGCGCCGCTCGGCCA
>JAIBJM010000055.1 GCA_020029535.1 Gammaproteobacteria bacterium
GCTCAGCGCCGGCGCGAACTCACGATTGGCGGCGTACTCGGCTTCGACCTGGCGCGCGAACTCGGTCGCACCCAGCGCCTTGACCAGCACCTTGATGCGCGCCTTGTTGATGTTGTCGCGGCGGCCATAGCGGTTGTAGACCCGCAGGATGGCCTCGAGATAGCCCAGCAGTTCAAGCTCGGGCAGCCAGTCGCGGATCTGCTTGCCGATGATGGGCTGGCGGCCCAGACCGCCGCCGGCCAGCACCGCAAAACCCAGCTCGCCACGTTCATTGCGCAGCAGGCGCAAACCGATGTCATGGATCTCGACGGCGGCGCGATCCAGCGGCGCACCGCTGACCGCGATCTTGAACTTGCGCGGCAGATAGGTGAATTCAGGATGGAGCGTGGCCCACTGGCGGATGATTTCGCAGTACGGGCGCGGATCGGCGATCTCGTCCGGCGCCACGCCGGCGAAATGATCCGAGGTCACATTGCGGATGCAGTTGCCGCTGGTCTGGATGGCGTGCATCTCGACGCTGGCCAGGTCGGCCAGGATGTCCGGCACCTGTTCCAGCGCCGGCCAGTTGTACTGGATGTTCTGGCGCGTGGTGAAATGACCGAAATCGCGGTCATATTTGCGCGCGATGTGGGCCAGCATGCGCAGCTGGGCCGACGACAGCAGTCCGTACGGAATGGAGACGCGCAGCATGGGCGCGTACTTCTGGATGTACAGGCCATTGCGCAGACGCAGCGGCCTGAACTCGTCCTCCGACAGCTCGCCGGCCAGAAACCGGCGGGTCTGATCGCGGAACTGCGCCACCCTTTCATTGACCAGGGTGCGGTCGATTTCATCGTATTTGTACACGACGCATACTTTATAGAAATGCCCCGGGTGGCGACACACGGGGACGGGTTATCTGGTCATGGCCGGCCCTAGCCGTTGGTCTGCAGGCCCCTGGCAATGCCGCTGACGCTGGCCAGCAGGGCCTCGAACAGCGCCTGGTCCTGGCGGCCGGTGCGGCGCCAGCGCTCCAGCAGGTCCACCTGCATCAGGTTCATCGGATCGACATAGGGATTGCGCAGCGCAATGCCCCGTTGCAGCGTGCGGTCCGAGTCCAGCAAGGCCTGGCACTCCTTGATTTCCAGCACCAGCGCGCAGGCGCGGGCGTATTCGGCAGCTATCGGGGCGGCCCCGTACTGACGCAGATCCGGCGGCGCCAGACGCTCGTAGTAGGCGGCAATCTGCAGATCGGTCTGCGCCAGCATGACTTCGATGTCATCGATCAGGTTGCGGAAAAACGGCCAGCCGCGATAGCAGCGGCGCAACAGTTCGATGCCACGCTGGGCACGTGCTGCGGCCAGACCCGCGCCGGCGCCATACCAGCCAGGCAGGGTGTGTCGCGACTGCGACCAGGCATACACCCAGGCCGCCGGCGCCACGGCATCCACGCCGCTGCGCCCTTCGCGGCTGCCGGGACCACTGCCGATCTGCATGCGGTCGATGACATCGATGGGTGTCACCTGCTGGAAGAATTCCAGGAAACGCGCATCGCCGCGCACCAGTTCGCGCCAGGCCGCACTGCTGGCCGTGGCCACCAGTGTGGCGCAATCGGCCATGGCGGCGCCCTCCTGCACCGCAATGCCACGACGCACCGCCAGTGTCGCCAGCGACAGGGTGCTGAAGGCCCGCTCCAGCGTGCGCATGGCATTGCGCCGCAGGCCATAGTTCTGACCGATGCTTTCACCCTGCTCGGTGAAACGCAGCACGCCACTGACCGCTTCGGCCGGCGCGGCGCGCAGCAGTGCATCGATGCGGCCACCGCCGCGCGCAATGCTGCCACCCCGGCTGTAGAACAGCACATGACTCTCACGCGCGCCGCGCAGCGCCCGTGTCAACCCGCGTTGCGCCCGATAGGCGGCCAGGCGCGAGGCAATGATGCCGCTGCCCAGATTGCTCTCCGAATAGCCGATCAGCACGGTCTGCAAGCGGCCGCGCGCCTCCAGATGGCGCCGGTACACATGCTCGCCCAGCAGCTGGCGCAGCGTATCGCCACAGTTTTCCAGCGTTTCCACCGAATCGAACTGCGGCGCCACGTCCAGCGCCACTTCGCCGGTGCTGCGGTCATAGGCCTCGGCCCAGCGCGCCAGCACCAGCGGCGCCAGCACATCGTCGGCAGTGGCCGCACCGCTGACGATGTACAGGCCCACGGCGTCGGAACCGTAACGATGACGGCCCTGCATCATGGCGTCGAACACCGCCAGCGTGCGCTTGCCCAGCGCATCGAACACGCCGCCGGGACCGATGTCGCGTTCCAGGATTTCCAGCAGTCGCATGCAGCGCTCGCGCGGCGGGCGGGTCATCCACTGCGCATCGTCCAACCCCTGCGCCAGCACGGCATGATGCACATCGGTGCGCTGGCGCAGATCCAGCGTTGCCAGATGGAAACCGAAGGTCTCGATGCGCACCAGCAGGCGCCGCACCTGCGCAAACCCGGCGTGCACACCGCCGTTCTCGCGCAGGCTGTCGGCGGCCAGCGCCACATCGGCGCGGAACTGCTCCGGCCGTTCGTAACCATTGGGCCGGCCGTCATAGCTGCGATGCAGACGCTCGGCGATCTGCGCGAAGAACAGCCGGTAAGGCATCACATCATGCCGCGCCGGCGTGACGCTCTGGCCGGCCGGCAGCAGGGTGCGGTACTCGGTGATGCGCCTCTGCAGCGCCGCCGAGATCTGCACGCGGCTGGCGCTCTGCGACAGCACCTGCGACAGCGTCTGGCATTCCTCGAAATAGTTGTTGACGATGACCTGCTGCTGGCGCGCCAGCGTGTCGCGGATCGACTTGGCATGCACCTCGCTGTTGCCATCCATGTCGCCGCCCACCCAGGTGCCGAAGCGCACCAGCACCGGCAGCTCGATGCTGTCGGCATCGACGTCGTACAGCCGTGCCAATGCCGTGCCCAGTTCCTGATAGAACGCCGGGACAATGCGGTACAGCACCTCGGCCAGATAGAACACCGCATGCTCGCGTTCGTCGGCCACGGTCAGACGCTGACGCGGATGCTCGGCGGTCTGCCACTCGGTGGTCACTTCCGTACGGACCCGTTCCAGCAGTCCGCGCTGTTCATAGGGTGCCAGCAGGGAATTGCTGCGCTCGATCAGCAGGTCAGCCAGCCGCTGCTGCCGGCGCAGCTGCGTGCGGCGGGTGGACTCCATCGGATGGGCGATCAGCACCGGCTCGATCGACAGCTGCTGCAGCAGCGCCAGCAGCTCGGACAGCGTCAGTCCCTGCCCCTGCAGTTCCCGCAATGCATCCTCGACGCCACCGGGCTGCGGCCGATCGGCATCGGCGAGGAAGTATTCGCGGCGGCGCCGGATGCGATGCACCTTCTCGGCCACATTGACCAGCTGGAACCACATCGAGAAAGCACGCACCAGATCGCGCGCCTGTTCGGGCGGACGGCCGCGCACACGTGCGGCCAATGCCTCGCTGTCGGTGGCTTCGCCGGTGCGACGCGCAATGGCGGCCTGGCGGTCCTGCTCGACGCAGTCGAACAGCGGCTGGCCGCCCTGCTCGCGCAGCACATTGCCGAGCAGGCCACCGAGCGTGTGGATGTCCTCGCGCAGCGGAATGTGATGCGGAGGGAAATGGATGTCTTCGCGATTCACGAGGGGTGCATTCTAACCGGTCAGCAACACGACTTCGGCATGCTCGAGCGCCTCGGGCGTGCCATAGATCACGACAATATCTCCTTCGCGCAGCTCGGTGCCCGGGTCCGGATCGCGACCGGTGATGCCGTGACGGCGCACCGCATTGAAGACCACCTCGGCGCCACGCTCACGGATTTCCCCGAGCGTGCGGCCCACGCCCCAGGCCTGCGGCGGCAGCACGATGGAGCGCAGTTCCTCGCGGAAGACATGCGAATCGTCGATGGGCCGCGCCGCATCATGCCGGTAGATGCTGCGCAGCGTGGCATAGCGACCGGCGCGGATCTCGCCCACCGTGCGCATCACCTTGGTGGCCGGCACATTCAGCAGCATCAACGCCTGCGACACCAGCGTCAGGCTGGCCTCGAAGGTTTCGGGCACCACCTCGGTAGCACCGGCTTCAGTCAATTCATGCAGTCCACCGTCGTCCTGGGTGCGCACCAGTATCGGCACGTCGGCACGCAGACGCCGCGCCGCGCGCACAATGCCCACCGAACCCGCCGGATTGGCGAAAGTGATGATCACGGCGCTGGCATGCTCGATACCGGCGTTACCCAGCATCTCCTCATCGGCGCTGTCGCCGAAGATCACCGGATCGCCGGCCTGCCGGGCCAGCCGGATGCGTGCCGGGTCCAGATCCAGCGCGATGTATTCGAATCCTTCCGACTCCAGCACGCGCGCGATGTTCTGACCGACGCGGCCGAAGCCGCACAGCACCACATGCTCGCGCTGCGCCAGATCGCGATTGAAGGCGGCCTCGCGCTCGACGGCCCCGGCGGGCGGCCCCTTTTCGCCCAGCAGCAGACGCGCAATGTGGCGGTTGTAGCGGATCAGCAGCGGGCCCACCAGCATGCTCAGCACCAGCGCGGCCAGCAGCGGCTGCGCATAGGCCGCCGGCAGCAACTCTCCCCGCTGCAGCAGGATGGTCAGCAGCGCCACGCCGAATTCGCCGCCGCCGCTCAGCACGATGCTGGTGCGCACGGCGCGGAAGTTGTTGGCCACGAACAGTCGCGTTACCAGCGACACCAGCAGCGTCTTGCCGACCAGCAGCAGCAGCAGCAAGACCATCACTTCCGGAAAGCGCCGGAACAGCAGGCCCACATCCAGCAGCATACCCACCGAAATGAAGAACAGGCCCAGCAGCAGTTCGCGGAACGGCCGCACCACCGATTCCACCTGGTGGCGGTATTCGGTTTCCGCCAGCATCATGCCGGCCAGAAAGGCGCCCAGCGCCATCGACAGACCCAATTGCCGGGTGGCCCAGGCCGAGGCCAGCACCAGCAGCAGCACCGTCAGCGTGAACAGCTCGCGCACGCGGCTGTGGGCAATCTCGTAGAACAGCGGCCGCAACAGCCAGCGACCCACGGCCAGCATCACCGCCAACGCCAGCAGGCCGCCGAGCACCAGTCGCACCACAGTGCCGGTGGTGATGCCATCGCTCCCGGTGCTGAGCGCCGTGGCCAGCGCCAGCAGCGGCACGAAAGCCAGATCCTGGAACAGCAGCACCGCGAAGGACAGACGGCCGTGCGTACGGTTGAGTTCGGACTGGTCGGTCAACTGGTGCAGCACGATGGCCGTGGAGCTCATCGCCAGCGCACCGCCGGCCACCGCGGCTGGAGCCCAGTTCACACCGAACAAGTGCAACGACACGGCACCCACCAGACCGACTGTCAGCACCTGGGCCGAGCCCAGGCCGAACACCTCGCGGCGCATGGCCACCATGCGCGGCCAGGAGAAGTCGAGCCCCAGCGTGAACAGCAGGAACACCACGCCGATATCGGCCAGCGCACGGGTGGCCTCGTCGTCGGGCACCACGGCGAGCGCCAGCGGGCCCAGCGCCATGCCCACGCCCAGATAACCCAGCACCGGTGGCAGGCCGAGGCGACGCGCCAGCGACACCACCAGCACCGAGGCGAGCAACAGAATGAGGACCTGGGTCAGCGGTTCGACATGCACCGCGAGAACTTACGTGCCGGGAGCGGTGCTGTCTACGGGCTGCGACGCTCAGCGCGTGGTCATGGTCACCGTGGTGTCGTTGCTATCGAAGCCCTGGATGGCGCGGCGATAGGCATTGAGCACCAGACGTTCGGCGGTCTTGTCGCCGCGCGGTGCCAGCAGCATGCGCAACAGCACCTCGTCCTGCGGCCGGTTGTGATCGTCGGACAGCAGCTGTTCGATGAAGCGCGTCAGCCGCGTGACGATCTCGACAATGAAGCGCAGCCGCGCGCCGTCGACAACCTGGTCGGGTTGCGGGCCATAGGTGCCACGCGCCTCCACCGACAGCTCGTGCAGGAACAGCGTCAGCAGCCTGGCCTGGTTGGGTGCCGTCAATTCGCCGAAGTACTGAATTTCCGACTGCAGGTTCATGACCGGCCCTTCCCTATCCCGGGAAGAACTCGATGGTCTTGCGTGCCGTGATGGTCTCGACATCGCGCGCTTCGAATTTGAACAACTTCACGCGCGCCACAATGCGTTTCTCCAGCTCCGCATCGCCCAGTTCGCTGGACACCACACGGCAGTCGGTGACCTCGCCGGCCGGGGAAATGGTCAGCTCCAGCACCAGTTTGCCCATCAGCTGCGGTTTGTCGCGCAGCGCACGGTTGTACAGCGCGTAAATCGCGCCCTTGTTGCGGTCGAAGACCAGCTCGATCTCCTCGGTGCCGCGCGCACCCTTGCCGCTGGCGCCGGTGCGTGTGACTTTCGAATCGGCGGTTCCCGCAGCAATGCGCGAATTGACGGCGGTGGTGTCGTGTCCACTGAGCGAGCCGGCGCCGGTGCCGAAGCCGCGGCTGCTGTTGCCGGTGGCAATGCCGGCCGAGGCGGCGCCGGCCCGGGAGGCAATCAGCGAACGCTCGGCGTGCGTGTCCTGGCCCACTGCACCGGTCAGGTTGCGGGTCTGCAGCGCGCTGGTGTCGAGCTGGTCGCGCAGCGCAGCCAGCTCGTCCTTGATGGCTCGCATCTGCGTGGACTGCTCCATGCGACGACGCGTATCCACCTGTTTCTCGGGCGCTTTGGGCGGCGCCTGGGGCTTCACCTCGGGCTTGGGCTGCACCACCGGCGGTGGCGGTGGCGGCTTGGGCAACTCGCGCTCCATCAGCCGCACCAGCCGCGCCGGTACCGCTTCCTCGGCGGCCGGTGCGCGCGGCGGCAGCTTGATCAGCGGCAGCACTATGCCCAGCACGATCACCACCGCGAGGCCGATCAGCAGCCAGCGACGGAAACGCTCCGACTCCTCGGGATCGGCCTCCCAGGGCAGTTCGTAGCTGCGGTAGTACTGTGTCAGCTGCACGGCGACCTCAGGTTCCGCGTACCGCGCCGGCCTCGACCGGCTTGTCTTTCTGCAACAGCGCGAACGAGATGTGTCCGTAGTCCGCGTCGGTGCAGGTATTCATCACCTTCTTCAGCACTTCATAGGGCAGCGTCTTGTCGGCCATCACGGTGATCTCGCGTTTATCAGCGGCCGGCGCCGCCTTGCCGCCGACGCCGGGTCGGGTCAGCGCCTGTCGGAGCGGCGTGATGATGCCATCCTGGTCGGCGCGCACCTCGGCGATGGACGCCACCCGCTCGCCCTGCACGAACAGCTCGTCTCGGGTCAGCATCACCACCACGGTCTCGCGCGGCCGCAGTTCGGAAATGGATTGCGGGATCTCGATGCCCTTGCTGTTCTGCACCACCTCGACTTCGGTCGAGTACACCAGCAGGAAGGACACCATCACGCTGAGAATGTCGATCATCGGAATCAGGTTGAGTTCGGCATCGGCCTTGTTGCGCAGCTGATGCTGCAGCATGCGGCGGGCGCGGTTCGACATGCTCATGGACGCGCTCCGGCCAGGTTGGCGGCCAGCGGCGGCGCGGCCGGCGCATCGCCGATTGAAATATCCGGGAACAGTTCGGCCTGCACGGTGCTGAGGCCGGCGTTGATCTCGATCACGCGGGTGTGGTCCATCACCTGCACCAGCGCGTCGTACGGCGTATCGGGCTCGACCAGAATGGTGGCCTCGGTCTTGTCCGGATAGCGCGACTTGACGAACTGCAGGTAATCGCTGAGCCCCACCAGATCGTAGCCGTCGGGCTTGTTCGGCAGTGTGCGCAGCGGCCCGCTCTCGCGGTCGGCGACCTGCAGCAGATCCTTGCGCACGATCACTTCCAGCTTCAGTCCGGGCGGTGGCGGCGTCAGCGACGGATCATTGGAACCCAGCTTCAGCTCGAGGATCACGGTACGGGAGAACACCGCGGTCATCAGCAGAAAGGTCACCAGCACGGTGAAGATGTCGATCATCGGCACCAGCAGCAGCTCCGACGGCCGCCGCTGCCGGCGCATCAACTTCCTGACGCTGTACGAACGACGCACGGTCTGCTCCCCGGCGCAGGCCTAGGCCGCCGCCGGCGCCGGATTGCGCTCGGTCACCGAGTTCAGGAATTTGACCGAGGCCATCTCCAGGCTGTCGATCAGCTCGGTGGTCTTGGTCTGCAGCACGGCGTGGATCACCAGCAGCGGCACTGCGGTCATCAGACCGAAGGCCGTACAGTTCATCGCCACCGAGATGCTGGCCGACAGCAGGTTGGCCTTCTCGGCCGGATTGACCGTGGCCACCGCACCGAAGGCGTTGATCAGACCGATCACGGTGCCCAGCAGGCCGAGCAGCGTGGCCAGATTGGCGAAAGTGGCCAGATAGTGCGTGCGCTTTTCCAGCCGCGGCACCACATCCATCAGGCTCTCTTCCATGGCCTTCTCGATGTCATCGCGACGCCGCGCCGTGGCGACGCGCGCCAGACCATAGCTGAGGATCTGGCCGATCGCGGCGCTGGACTTGCTGGTCATCGCCACCGCCTGCCGGAAATCCCCCTTCTGCAACAGCGGGGCAATCTCGTTCCACAGCACCCGGTTACGGATGGCGCTGTGGGTGAGCACGATGTAGCGCTCGACCGCGATCACCAGACCGATGACCAGTACGACGGCGATCGGATACATGAACTCGCCGCCACCCTGAAAAAAACGCACAACTACGTTGAAAAATTCCATCTTCAGACTCCCGTGCCTGAATCCAATGAGCCACCATAAAGACCCGCGCAGCCGCGCCGCTGCGATCTACTTCTCATCCCTGCCCGCCGGAGCCGCCGCCGCCGGCGCATCCGGCTGCAAAGCGCCGAAATAACGGTTCTGTCGCCGGAAAACGTCACGATCCACCGGCGCCAGCACCTCATCCAGCAGGCTCTTCGGCGGCCGGCCGGCAAACTCGCCCAGATCGGGCTTCTTCCACGGCACCACATACATCACGCGCGGCAACTCGCGATTGCCGGTGATCTGCGTGTTCTCCAGCTCGACGCGATCCCGTACCGCCCCCGGCACAGCCGGTGCTGGCGCTGGCGGCGCAGCGGCCGGCGGTTTTGGCGCCGGTGTCGGTGTCTGCGCGGCCGGCACCGCAGCCGTCGAGGTGGGCACCGCGGGTTGCAGATCCTCGGCCGCGAAGGCGAATGACGCCGCGCCCAGCAGCACACACAGACAGAGCATGCGCCTCATGAAGCACCTCCTTCGGTCGGAGTCGGAGTCGGAGTCGGAGCTGGAGTCGGGGCCGGTGGCGATGGCGCCTTGATGCCGGTGCGCTGGCGCAGCTCGGCAATCCAGTTGTCCACCGGCATCGTCTCGCCGCTGAGCTCGCGATACTTCTCGAATTCGGGCAGCGCTTCGGCCGGCTGATTCAGATACAGATCGAGCAGTACGGCGTAGTTGCGATGTGCGGCCGCATGCGCCGGATCGGCGGTCAGTGCGCGCTGATAGGCATCGCGCGCCTCGGCAAATCTGCCTTGCTGGCGCAGCACCACACCCAGCTGCGTCCAGGCGCCGGCATGGGCGGGCTCGCGCTCCAGCAGTGCCTTCAGCGCGGCCTCATCCTGCGGCACGTCGCTCACCGGCAATTCAGCCTTGCCATAGCGCGCCGGCTTCAACCCGGCCAGCGCCTTGAAGCTCTGCCGCACCGGCTCGTCATAGATGGCATCGGCGGCGCGCCGGGTGTTCAGCTCATGAATGGCGATGGCTTCTTCCTCCAGCGGGAAGGCCTGCTCTTCCAGCAATGCGTCGTACTGTTCCAGTTCGTCAGCACTGAGTTTCTTCGGCCGTTCCGACGCCAGCAGATCGCGCGCCAGCGTGCGATACAGCTCGGCCATCTCATACGTAGCCGCGGTGGTGGTGGCGGCGACGTTGTAGGCCGCCACTTCCTTGTAGCCCTGCAATGCGGCATCCAGTGCCTTGCGCTTGGCGGCCAACGTATTCTTCAGCGGCGCGGTCAAGCGCAGAGCGTGGAAGGCATCGCGCGCCGGAGCGGCCAGCGCCAGGCGCGCATTGGCCGCCAGGAACCGGGTGCGATCGGTGCGGCCGGCACCGGCCGTGGCATCGGCCTTCACGATCTCGTTGCGCCAGTAGTCCAGGCGCTGCGTATTGCCGGCCTTGCCGGCCAGCTCCGCCAGTCGCGCGCGCGTTTCGATGGCATCGGCCACCGGTAGCGGATATTTCTGCACCAGCGTTTCCAGCATGGCGATGCTGCGCGGCTGATTGCCGGCCGTCGCATGCAGGTCGGCGGCACGCCCCAGCGCCTCGCGCACCACGGCCGGGTCCTCACCCGCACTGGCGGCGATGCGCTCGAATTCGGTGGCAGCCTGTGCCGAGCGCCCAGCCTCCACATAGGCCACCGCCAGCTTGCGCGTCACCTCGGCGGCGTACTCGCTGCGCGGCCAGTCGCGGCGGTAGTTCTCGAGCACGGCAATGGCGCGATCCCATTGCTTCGTGTTCAGCAGCGCGGCCGCCGCGTCGTATTGCGCGGTGGCCACCACCTTCGAGCCCGGCGCGAGGCTCGCCACACGCAGGAAAGTGTTGGCGGCAGCGCCTTCGTCGCCAGCCTTGCGCTTCGCCTCACCCTGCCGATATATCGCTGCTGCCAGCCGCTCGGTGATGTCGGCGTGCTCGGGCTGCGCGGCAGCGGTCAGCGCCCTCGCACGCAACAGCGCCGTTTCGGCCTGATCGTACACACCCAGATCGAATTGCGACTGGCCGATGATGGTCCAGCCTATGCGCTGCTTGTCCGCATCCACCGGCGGCACGCGCGCCAGCAGCTTCTGCGACACTTCGATTGCGCGCGGCAGATCCTTGGCAGCGAACAGATCCTGCGCAGCGCGCGTCTGCACACCGGCGCTTTCCGGATGCTGCGGAAAGGTCTCGGCGAAACGCAGTCCCGATTCCACCGCCTTGATGTGCCACGCGGCGCGCTGTGCCGCAGGCAGCGTTTCTTCCTGTTTCTGGTAGGCCACCAGTGCTGCATAGCCGGCCGCGGCCGAACGCGCGCCCAGCGGATAGGCATAGGCGCTGCGCTCGTATTCGGTGGCCGCATTCGCGAACTGCCGGCTCTCGAACAGCACCTCGGCCAGCATGTAGTTGGTGTCGGCCGAATCCGGATCGTCGGGGAAGGAGCGCAGGTAGTCGCCGTACCAGCGCGCCGCGACGCCATAGTCCTCGGTCTTCTTCGACTTCTGCGCCACGGCGTGATGATGCTGTGCCAGGTCCTTCAGATTGCTCTTCAGCTCAGCCACCACTTGGGGGAAGGCATCGCGCTGCCGGCCAGCCCAGAATGGCGCGGCGAAGCCGTATGAAGTCACGTACTCGGTCTTGCCCACCACCACCAGTTCGGTGAAGCCACCCTTCTGATAGGCCTGGATGGCCTGGTTCGACAACGAAGGCGCATGCTCATCCACCGGATCGCGTGCCACGAAGGCGCGATAGGTGGTGGCGGCATCCTGATAACGCTGCTTCTCCACATACAGATCGCCCAGCCGCGAATACAGCAGCCAGGCGTAGGGCACCTTGCCGCGCCGGGCCAGCAGCTGGTCCAGCGACGCAGCGCCATCCATATAGGAGAACGCGATGCTCATCACGCGCAGCGTGTCCTCGGCCAGTTCGCGGTCCGGACGCGACAGCGACTCCCAGTCGCGCGCCATGCCCGGACGTTGCGGGTCCACCAGCTTGCGGTCCAGCACCTGCACGAACGAAGCCAGACTCTCCTCGTTCTGCGATTGCTTGAACTGCGACCAGCCGTGCTTGTACAGGCTCTGCTCGTAGAAGCCCGAACCGCCCGGGCCGCGCTGGATCACCTGCCGATAGGCCGCCTGCGCATTGGCATAGCGCCGCGCCGAAAACAGCAGCTCACCGCGGCGGAATTGCACCTCGCCGATGTCGCGGCCATCGGGATAGCGCTGCACGATGGAATCCAGCATGGCCAGCGCCGTGTCGCTCTGACCGGTGGTCTCGTAGGCGCGCGCCAGCTGATACATCACCTGATCGTTGCGGGCATAGTCCGGGTAGGCCTTCAGCAGCGTGGTGTACAGGCGGATGGCTTCGGCGCCCTGCAGGTCCAGCTGCGTCACTTCAGTGGACAGACGCTCCAGCTCACCGGATTCGAGATTCAGATCGCCGAGGCGGCGCAACGCTTCGGCACGCAGCTTCGGATCGGTGTTCTGCAGTTCGAGGAAGCGGCGATAGCTCTGCATGGCACGGGCCGCGCCGGTATCCGAGGCCGGTGCGGGCCGCACTTCCACTTGCCGTTGCTGCAGATCGCCCACCGTCGGTGCGCGCTTCGGCGCAGCGGCCGCCCAGACCGTCGATGCGAACATCAGGCCCGACAGCGCGGCCATGCTCCATGCATGGCGCGGCGTCATGGCGTCTCCGCCGGCGGCGCGGCAGGAGCTGCCGGTGCAGCCGGCGCGCTGCTGGCGCGATCGTAAATATCGGCCAGCGCAAAGCGCGCCTGCACCTGATAGGCCGCCAGCCGCTGCTGTTGCGCAGCCAGTTCGTCCTGCGCCAGTCGCGTCAGATAGCGTTCCTGTTCGCCGGCAGACTGCTGCAACTGGCCGCGCAGTGTGCTCAGCCGCTCATTCAATGCCGCGATGCGTGCGGCAAACTCGCCAGTGTTCTGCGGCACGCTGCGCCGCGCGCTTTGCACCCGTGCCCAGCGGTTCTGCGCCTCATTCAGCGCGGTGTCGATGTCGCGGATGGCGCTGCGCTGTTCATACACGCGCGCGCGAAACGCCTCATCCATTTGCCAGTACAGCGTGCCCTTGATCAGGCGCAATTTGTCGCGCGCCGCAGCGGTTGCTGCGCCTGGCTCGGCCTGCGCCAGCGCTTCTTCCAGCGCGCGGACCTGCGCCCACTGCTGACGCTGCCTGTCACTGCCCAGCGCCGCCACGTCCTTGCCGGCTTCGACATTGTTCAGCCGCGTATCCACCGCCGTGCGTGCGCCGAGCAGTTCGCCGGGACGATCGCTGGCCAGCAATGCATCAGCGCGCGGCAGCCGCTCGGCGTAGGCGCGCTCGCGGGTATCGATCATCGCGCCGAAGGCCTCGATGTTCTGCGTCCAGGTCTGCAGCGTGCCGTTGAAGAAACGCAGGTCGCGATAATTCTTCAGGCCTTCCTGGAAGGTGTTGTCGGCCAGCACCGCGTACAGATAACGCGACTGCGGCGCATCGGGCAGCGCCTTCAGCTGCCAGAACCAGCCGGGCTGGGCATCGTTCCCCTCACCGAGCAGATCGGCCAGCATGTGGCCCTCGCCAATACGGGCGATGGCCGTACCCAGCCGCGCCGATTCCTCATCGAAGGCACGGATCGCCGATTCGTAGTATTCAGCAGCCTGCGCGCCGGCGCCCAGCTGCGCAAAGGCATAGGGAACGGCGAGATAGGACTCCTGCACGGCGGCGTCCAGCAGGTTGCGGTCATGCAATTCCAGCCAGGGCGTCAGTGCAGCGCGATGATCGCCCAGTGCAGAACTGGCCCAGCCCACGCCCAGCAGTGCGCGCGTGGCATAAGGTCCGGTCAGCCGCACGCGGTTCAGTGCCATGCGCGCCGGCTCCGGTTGCCCCGCCTGCAGCCAGGCATAGCCCAGCGCCAGATTGGCCTTGTCCTTCAGCGCCAGCATTTCGCTGCCAGCCGCGTTCATCGTGCCGACGGTGGTCAGAATGGGATCGGCCTGCGCCATCTGATTCTGCCGCACCAGCGCCACGCCCAGATTGAAGCGCGCATAGGCCATCCAGTAAGCTGGCCCCTGCCAGCCCGACAGCAGTGCCGCTGCTTCGGCGAAGCGCTGCTGCTGCATCAACACATTGACGCGCAGATGCATGCGCTCAGCTTCCAGCGCTGGATCGAGGTTGCCTTCGATGCGCGCCAGCGCCTGCTCGCTGCGCTCGAAATAGCCGCGCGTGTACCAGATGCGTGCCAGATAGAACCAGGCCCGGTTACGCACGCCTGCCGGCACCGTCGGCGTCAGCAGCGCTTCGAAGCGCCGGCCAGCTTCATTGTGCAGTCCCAGCGTCAGATACAGTCCGCCGGCCAGCAGCGCTGCGTCATTGGCATGCGCGGGCATGCGCTGCCAGTGCTGGTAAGCCTCCAGCCGCGTCAGTGCTTCGAAATCGTTGCCGGCGTAGTAATGGAACAACACATCGCCGTAGTGCAGATCCTGCACCTTGATGGCCGGCAGCTTGTCGGCATCCGGCGCGCGCGCGGCATGCGCAGGCGCGGCTGCGATCAGCAGGCCGGTCAGCAGTGCGGAGGCCCGCAGCAAGCGTTACTCCCAGTCCTTGATCTCGAATTCGGGCTGCGCGCGTCGCGCCCGATCGGTGATTTTCAGTTCGAGGTATTTGGCGCCAATGCCCTTCTCGAACTTGACGGTGGCGCCGCGCTTGTAGTCACGCTCGTTGGGACCCTGGCCGGTGAAAAAAGCCACCAGCTCATGTTCTCCGGCGCGCAGGTTGCCCACATACAGCCGCTGCACGCCGCCCTTGGCCAGCGCCGCCACTTCGCGCGGCGTGTACAGGTAATTGCTGACTTCGCGGTCGTCCACCTTCAGCTGCACTGAATCGAGCGCGAAGAAATCGCCGATGTCCATCGACACGAACACCGCCACCTGGGTGTTGGCCGGGAACAGCAGTTCCTCCTCCAGCACGAACAGATCGCGGTTCAGATCCACCACCTGCTTTTTCAGATCCTGCACCTGCTGGTCCAGCGCGCTGGCCCCGGCGGCCGGTGTCGCGGGCGCAGTGTCCGCCGATGCAGCAACTGCAGGTTCCGCTGCGGCAGCGGGTGGTGCAGGTCCCAGTGTGTCGGCGCACAGCGCCTGGCCGGTGCCCAGCGACAACAGCAGCGTCAGCGCAGCGGCGATGCAGCGATGCATGCTTGATAGCTTCATGAAGTGCGACTCAGTTCAAGGTTATGGGCCGATCGTTCATCGGCCATCATCCAGCAAGGCCCGCAGCTGCGATATGTACGGGTTATCAATCCGGCGAATGTCACTGCGCAGGTAACGCACCTTTCCCGAACGGTCGATCAGCAGCGTGGTGGGCAGGCGACCGACGTCATAGCTGCGACCCACCGCGCGGGCCTGGTCCAGCAGCATCAGCATCTGCCCACCATGCGCGGCCGCGTATTCGCGCGCATGCCCCATGTCATCGTCGACGCTGACCGCCAGCGTCACCAGGCCGGCCGGACGATAGGTCTGCTGCAGCTGGTTCAGATCGGCCAGCTGCGCCGCGCACACGCTGCAGCGGCTGCTCCAGAAGGTCAGCGCCACCACTTGGCCGCGATATTCGGACAACCGCACATTGCCACCCTGCGCGGCCGGCAGCGCGAAGTCCGGCGCCACGCTGCCCACGGCCGGCGTGGCCGCATGCACCGATGCAATGCCCGACAGACAGATCAGCATCGACAGGACAGGCAGAACTTGACGCGGCTGACGCACGAGACTTCCCCGACTGACGCAGTCGCTCAAGGATGCGCCATAACGAGGTTGACGGGAATGCCCGGCAACGTCGTTGTTGCGCGACAGCGGTCAGTGGATCAGATGATCTGGCCGATACCGATCAGGCTGTCATACGAGGCGGCGCTGCCGAGACCGGTGGACAGACCGCTGGCCCATTGCAGGTTCTGGAACTGGCCTTCCATGCCATGCAGCGCCATGTAGTTCAGCACCACCATCTCGGCCAGCAGATTGACGGCATTGGCGCCGGGGCTGGATGAAGTGTTGACCGAACCGTCGGCGGTATACGAGCCGATCTGGTTGCGAATCAGCGGCGGCGGGCCGCTGGGGCTGTACACCAGGAAGAACGATGCGGCGGTGGACTGGTTGTCGCCGGTCCACTGCCCCTTGCCGCGGCCATTGACCGAAGTGTCAAGCATGCCGTTCGAGGACAGCGAGCCGTCGCTGAACACATAGATCATCACCGGCTTGCCCACGCGCGCGGCGTATTCCAGGCAGGCGCCGATGCAGCGGCCGGCGCGCAGGTCGCGCAGCTCGCCGGTGGCACGATCGCCGGTGTGGTAGTCGAAGCCGCCCATGGTGATGGTGCCGGCGCCGGCATAACCGTTTACCACCATCTTCATCACCGCCGCGGTCTTGCGGAACTCGGCGTCGCCGCTGTACTCGGTGCTGTTGAATACGCCGGTGGGGCCAACGATGTTGGTGTCGTTGTCCGGATTCAGCGTGGCCACTGCATTGCCGAAGCGGTCGGCCAGGTCGGCCGCCTTCACATAGCCGCACTGGACCATTTCCTTGATGACGGTGTCGGTGCTGATCCTGGTATCGATGCGGTCCAGCTTGCGTTTGCTGATACGTTCGATCGATTCCAGCACCGCCACCGCGTCCTGCTGGTTCAGCAGACCCACCAGCTTGCCGGTGTCGACCAGGCCCGTGACATCCGAAGAACGATCCACCTTGGTGGGTCGCGCGCCGGCGTCGATCATGTAGGCCGGCGACATCGAGTTGCCGCCCGACACCGAGCTCTGCGAACCGATCAGCCCCAGCAGATCGCCATAGGCCGTCGCCGAATTGATCGCGCTGCTGGCCGAATACAGGCCATACATCGGATTGTGCGGATTGTTGCCGGTGTCGTTCTCGCTGCGCGCCGCGATGACCGTACCGTTGACATTGGTACGGTTGGTCACGAAGCGCTCCAGGATGCCGCGCAGGAAGGCGCTGTCGCTGTGGAAGGCCAGACCCAGCTGTCTGTCGATGAAGCCGGCCGCGCCGGCCGCCGCATTGGGCACCATGTTGCCGGGAATGCCCAGCTTGCTGTAGCCAGCCGTGGACAGGAAATTGGTCTGCGAGCCCGACTCGCCGATCAGCACATTCGAGCCGGCGATGTTGGCACCGCCGGCCAGATCGAAGGCGATGAAGGGTACGCGCCCGCCGCCGCTGAGAATGTTGCAGGGGTTGAGCTTCAGCGCGGCAATGTCAGACGACAGCGCAGCGCGGGCCTCATGCGGCTTGGCGAACAGGCTGAACACCGAGGCGCCGGCGAAGGTGGCGGCGCCGGACATGAAGCCCTGCGCAATGAAGTCGCGGCGGCTGACCGGCCGCGGATGATCGGCATGGCGCAGCGGCTCATTCAGGCCCAGTTCGCGCTTGCGTCGGATTCTCATGGTCGCCTCTACTTGATCAGCAGCGCTGCACTGCCGAGCACGGCGGCGCAGGCGGCTTTGGTGATGGTGCGGGTGCGATTCGCCGGACAGCTGCCGCCGCAACTCGAGAGATTGCTGATCAGGCTGTTCAGCTCGGCGGTCACATCGGCATCGGCTGGCTGCGTCTGCAGATTGCTGCCCACGCCGCGCGCCAGCAGCGGGCCCGTCACCCGCGTCGGATCGGAGAACGCCGTGGCCGGCGCCGCACCCAGATTCAGGTTCGGGAAGAAGCTGCCCGCCAGGCTCGATTCCACCAGCGCATCGCAGTACTGGATGGCCAGCTGCGCAATGCCCACCTGGTGCGAGGCCAGGAAGCCGTCGATGGCCGGCGCCACCGGCAACTGCTGCTCCACCAGCGCATAGGTGGCACGCACATTGGTGTCGGTCACCGGCACGCCGGTGATCTCCGACAATGAGGCATTGATCTCGCTGAACACGCGCACACCCACATCGGGACTGGTCACCACGGTGCCCGACGGCGGGGACTGCACCGGCGTCGGCTCGGTGTGCACATGGGTGCGACTGCCGATGCGCTCGAAGCTGAGGAAGAACTGGTCGGACTCCGGTCCTTTCTCCAGCGCAATGATGGTGCCCACCTCCGCCAGCCGCTGGCCGGTGCCGGGCGAGTAGTTGGCGTCCGTCACCGTGGTATTCACGGTGGCGTAGGCCTGGCCGGTGGCGGCCTCGCGGCCGTTGATGCCGATGCGCATGCCCTCGATGGCAATGTTGCCCGGGCGCGCCGCGCTATCGAGGCTGATGAACACCGGCCGGTTGAACAGATAGCTGTAGCTGTCGTAACGGCTGACCTCGAACATCACGTAGCTCTGCGACATGCCGGTCAGCGCCGCCACATTGAACAGCAGGTAGTAGCGCTCGCCGACGCCTGCCGCAAAGTTCTGCTGCACCTGGGCCTGGGTCAGCGCGCGATTGAATACCGCGGCAAAGCGGATGGTGCCGGCCCACTTGTTGGCATTCGAGGTCTCGTTGCCGAGCAGGAAGGCGAAGGTGTCGTCCCAGTTGCCCAGCGTGCCGCCACTGCGCGCATCCACATCGCCGGTGTAGTTGCCGTTGACGTACAGCCGCCGGCCGTTGACCGGATCGTAGGTCAGCACCAGATGCTGGAGCGAGGCTTGCGCGTCGCGATCGGCATCGCGCGTCAGCAGCGCCGGCGCACCGTTGGAATCGGTGCTGCTGCTGCGGCCAAAGGCTTCGTACTGGTAGGCGCGCTGCGCCAGTGTGAAATTGCGCGCACCGGCGCCGCCGGAATAGCTGGCGAGATAGGCATCTTCCTGCGCCACATTGGCCGGCGCCGCCCACAGCTCGAGCGAGTATTCGCCGGCACTGCGGGTCTGGTCGAAGATCTTGCGACTGGTGGCCACCGAGCCCTGCGCCTTGCCGCCATTGGGCCCGAACTGCACGCCCCAGCCGCCGACGCAGTCGTAATCGCCCGACAGCGTCAGGTTCAACGCCGGCTCGACGCCGCTGGTGTCATAGGCAACGCCGCAGGCCACACCGGCATTGCCTTCCTTGAACTGGTATTTGGCAATGATGCTGGTGTCGTAGCGGTTGCCGCCCGAAGCGACAGTGCCGTCGTACAGCGTCAATGCGCGCGACAGCACCAGCGCCGGATCGACCTGCGTCGGTGAAATGCCGTCATAGAAGGCCTGCAGTTGCGCCAGCATCAGAGTCGAGCTGGTAGCACAGCTCACCGGCGTGCCCCAGCAGTTGTGATTCTCATCGTGCAGACGCACGTAGAAGCGCGACAGCGTAATGGTGTCGAGGTTGATCTTGGACTTGGCGGCCGCGTAGGCCTCGTCCACATCGCTGCTGGCGAAGTACGGCGACACCGGCGAAGCGGCGCTGGCCGAGTGGCAGCGGGCGCAGTTGGCCACCAGTAGCGGATGCACTGTGCTGGCGAACAGCGTCGAGGAATCGGGGAAGGTTTTGCTGGAACCCACCGCCGAGTCGATCGGCGCCTGCAGCTGGATCTGCGTGCCGCCGCTGACGGCGCCGCCGGCCCAGTTGCGGATCCAGGTGGTCAGGATGTCGGCGCAGGCCTGCGCGCTGGACAGCCAGCAGTTGTGGCCTCCCGCCACCTTGGTAACC
>JAIBJM010000007.1 GCA_020029535.1 Gammaproteobacteria bacterium
GATGCCAAGACCAGGACCGAGAACGACATACAAATACAGTGAGGAGTTCAAGGCGACCGCCGTTCGGTTGAGCCAGATCGCAGGAGTCGCGGTGCAGGATGTAGCCAACTCGCTTTATATTCATCCCTTCATGTTGTCGCTTTGGCGCAGGCAGGCTCGGGATGGAAAGATCGCGGTCAAAGCCGTGGCAGTGAAAAAAAGAGATCGCTGCAGAGCTCAAGGCATGCCGCCGAACATCATTGGAGCGCACAAGTGCCCATCACACCGTTCCATTTCGGGCCAGGCGCTGCGTTGCATTCGGCTGCGCCACGGCAGGTCAGTTTTCTGGCATTTTGCGCGGCGAATGTATTCGTAGATATGGAGCCTGCGTATTACCTGATCACCGGTCAGTTCCCGCTGCATCGGTTCTTTCACACGTACATCGGGGTGTCCATCGTCGTTGTCGCCACGATCGTGGTGTTTCTTGCCGCGCTCAGACCGGCTGCTTTGGTTCCGCTACCAGACTTGTTCCTCTGGAAGCAGCTCACACTTCGACCGGTGGCCATTGGCGCTGCACTTGGCGGCTACTCGCACATTGTCTTGGATAGCATCATGCACAGTGACATTCGGCCGCTTGCGCCATTCAGCGAAAGCAATGGACTGTTCCAGCTCATCTCGCTAAGTGCCTTGCACTGGCTGTGCCTGGGGGCTGGTATCGTCGGCTTGACGGTGCTGGGAATACGAAAGGTGCTCAATGAAGAACGCGCGCGCTGACATTTCCTTCCATATGACAGTCCATGGCTGCGCTTTGGTCTGCACGTGAAGTCAGGCATTAGTCCTCGCACAACCACCATGCGTTGGCTCGCTGTCGTCGCACTCATGCTGACTCACCTTGCACTTGTGGCCATAGTCGGTGCACTGCCTGATGCCGTCGCGCCGATCATAGCCGGCACCATCTACTTGCCACTGTGGCCACTATCCGAAATTGGCATACCCGTCTTCTCACCTGCCGAGTCAGGCGGCTGGCCCGGCCCGAACGTTCTTGGCTGGCTCGTCTTCGTCGCCATCTGGTCGCTTCTCTGGTGGCTACTCGTCGCAGTCATCATCCGGGTCCGTTCGTGACCAACGAACTCTTCAGGAGGCGTGCCTGGAGGCCGACACCCACACCACATGTCAATAGAGCCTGAGAAGAAAACATGGGATACGCGATTACGTAGTGTGCGGTTCGCGCGGCGGCGACGGAATTGCTTTCGCGCCTCGGTTTGTCGACTGCTGGCAGAAGCGAGGAGAATCCAGGTTCTCCACTCTACAGCCAAACTGAACGCCCGGTCGGTTTCAAGCACGACGAGGACTACGGCTCAGTAGTTAAAGGAAACTTCGTTGTCTTCTCGAAAGACGATGAGAGGCAGGCAAAAATATGCATGCGAAGATTCATCCGACACACGCCAGAGTGACAAGGACGGCAATGCTGGCTTGCCTTGTGGTCACCATTGCAGCCTTCATTGCCGCCTTCTTCGTCGAGGACGTTATCTTGCACTGGTGCATCGTCATCGCCCTGATAAGCACCGCATTCTTTCTCTTGATCGTGGCGATGCGCGCCAAGATGTGCAGGTGTCCTCAATGCAAATCCTGGCTCTTCAGGCAGGTCAAAGTAGATACTGACACGGAGCCAAGAGTGTTCATTTGCAGCACCTGCAACGTTGCCTGGAATTCAGGAGTCGTTCTCACATTCGGCGGAGACTGAGCAGGTGCGGCCGACAGTGTCGGTGAGCAGTACGTCACATCACCTCTGATACAGCTGGCAACCAGTTCACAGAACCACACCCGTTGCCCCGGTTGACGGGACCGGAAGACATAAAGTCGGGCGGTGATTCCGCGCATCCTCATCGTCGACGGCGATCCGCAGTACGCCCGCTGGCTGCGTCATCACGTCGAAAGCATATGGTCCGACGCCGACCCGGATTGCCGCAACCATGAGCAGCTCGAGGCGCAGCTGGGCACCCTGGCCACCGACTTCGATCTGCTGCTGTTGGGCGCGCAGTTCGGCACGCTGCCCGATGCCGACTGCGAAGGATTCGACTGGCTGCGCAAACTGCGCAAGCGCGCCGGTCTGCCACCGGTGGTGATCATCGCCACCGGTGGCAGCGAACTGACGGCCATCAAGGCGCTGCGGCTGGGCGCGGCCGACTATCTGCCACGCGATCTGCTGACGGCACCGCTGCTGGAGGCACGGCTGCGTAATGCATTGCTGCGCCATCAGAGCCGCAGCCGTCGACGGCAACGCCGCAAGCATGCGCGCCGCGAGACACGCGGTGCCAGTCCCGAACAGCTGCGCAGCCTGATCCCGGGTTATGCGCTGATCCGTCCGATCGGCGAATCATCGCGCGCCGCGGTCTGGCTGGCGCGCAGCGAGGCGCGCGGCAACACGGTGGCGCTGAAGATCAGCAAGCCCGCCACTACCGAGCATGACCAGCAGCTGTTCGCACGCGAATACGCCGCGCTCGGTGCGCTGCGCCACCCATCGGTGGTCGACATCTACGACTACGGCATTCATGAGCATCGTGAATACCTGGCGATGGAGTACTTCCCTTGTGGCGACCTGAAGCAGCGGCTGCTGCATCCGATCACGCCAGCGCAGGCCATCGACCATGTACGGCGCATCGCGCTGGCGCTGCAGGCCGTGCACGGCGCCGGCCTGATGCATCGCGACCTGAAGCCGCCCAACATCATGTTGCGCGCAGACCGGTCCATCGTGCTGATCGACTTCGGTCTGGCGCGGTACGTGAACTCCACCACCAGCAACACCGCAGTGGGCGTGCTGCATGGTTCGCCCTACTACATGAGCCCGGAGCAGGTGCGCGGTCTGGTGCTGGACCAGCGCAGCGATCTGTACAGCCTGGGCGTGATCTTTTACGAGATGCTCAGCGGCCGGAAGCCCTATGTGGGCACCACGGCCATCGAACTGATGGAGCAGCACGTGGCCGGCAGGCGCACGGCGCTGCCGCCCGAACTGTCGCAGTACGAAACTCTGCTGACGCCGCTGATGGCCGCTGAACGGGATGAACGCTTCCCTGACGCCAGCGTGCTGCTGGAAGCCATCGACACGCTGTTGCCGAGTACGGAGCTGGCCCATGCAGTCTGAAACGGTGCACGACGCATTGCATGGCGAGCTGGTGCACACCCGCGCCGAACGCGACCTGTGCCGTGCGTTGCTGCTGATGGATCATGGCAGCAGCCAGCACTTCAAGCGTGAGGCGCGCACTGCCATCGAACGCATACCGGCGCTGCTGCGCGAACCGGCGCGGGAATCGGCCGCCTTCAAGTTCAAGCTGCAGCGCCTCAGCGGCGAGATGCAGCGCCTGCATGAACTGGCGCTGGAACTGCAGCTGCCGCCACTGGCCGAGCAGATCGAGACTGCCGACACAGCGCTGCGGCGCCTGTGCGCACAACTGGAACCCACCGGGGACGATTTTCTGCCGGTGCTGCCGCTGTACGACGGACTGCTGAACACGCTGCGCACCGTATGCCCGCCCGAGCTCGAACTGGACCCGTCTGATGCCGATGATGCCAAGGCCAGTGCGTCCAGCCTCAGCCTGCGCTCTGTGCCCGGCAAGCTGGAACTGGCGCTGCAGCAGCTGGCTGCGCAACTGGTCACTCAGCATCAGAAGGAACTGCGCTTGCTGGTGCGCGGCTTTGCCGACATTCCGGGCGAATGGCACAGCACACTGTTCGACGTGGCCAGCCAGCTGCTGCGCAACGCGGTCGAATATGGCATCGAAACACCCGAAGTGCGCAGCGCGGCGGGCAAGCCGGTCAGCGGCACCGTCGAAGTCGAATTCACGGTGCGCGATCAGCTCATCGAGCTCAGCTTCCGCGACGATGGCCAGGGTCTGGATGCCGAGCGCATTCTCGACGCGGGCATTTCACTGGGTCTGCTGTCGGCCGAATCCGACCGCGATGTGCGTCGTGCGGCCGGCCTTATCTTCCGCGCCGGACTCAGCACCGCAGTCGACCCGCAGGGCCGCGGCCACGGCATGCAGATCGTGCGCGACCGTATCCGCAAGCTCGGCGGGCAGATACAGATCTCAACCAAGAAGGGCCGCTACACCGTGGTCCGCGCCGATCTGCCACTGAATATTTCAGCGGCTTGACACATTTGCTGCATCCAGCTGCAATGCGCCCGGGAAGCCGGGGAATGGCATGCATCTGGTTGATACGACTCTGTTCTTTTCTCCGACCAGCGGCGGTGTCCGGCGCTATCTGACCGCCAAGCACGACTGGCTGCATGCGCACACCGCGCATCGCCATTCGCTGCTGGTGCCGGGCGCGACCGATGAATTGAATCCCGGTGGCATCAGCACCGTGGCCGGCACCCGCGTGCCCGGCACCTTCAACTACCGCCTGCCGTTGTCGCCGCATAACTGGACCCGCATGCTGGCCGCGCTGCAGCCCGACCTGATCGAAGTCGGCGACGTCTTCCATCCGGCCTGGTGCGCCGCGCGCGTGGCGCGCGAACGCGACGTGCCGCTGGTGGCGTTCTTTCATTCCAATCTGCCGCAGATCATCGGCCGGCGCATGGGCTCGACGCTGGAAAGAGCTGTGGGCCGCTATGTCAGCTGGATCTACGAGCGCTGCGATCTGCTGCTGGCACCGAGCCGGCTGATGTGCCAGTACCTGCGCGATCTGGGCGTGCGCCGCACCGCGCTGCAGCCGCTGGGCGTCGATGCCGAAATATTTTCACCAGCGCGACGCGTGCTGAATCTGCGTCGCGAACTGGGCCTGCCGGAAAAAACCCGTCTGCTGGCCTATGCCGGCCGCTTTTCCGGCGAGAAGAACATCCATGTGCTGCAGGGCGCGCTGGCGCGCCTCGGCCGTCCCTACCATCTGCTGCTGATCGGTGGCGGACGCTGTTCGCGTCCGGCCGCCAATGTCACCATGCTGCCCTATCGCCGCGACAGCATCGAGCTGGCGCAATGGCTGGCCTCGAGCGATGCGCTGGTGCATGCCGGCAGCAATGAAACCTTCGGTCTGGTGGTGCTCGAGGCCATGGCCTGCGGCCGCCCGGTAGTGGGCACGCGCGCCGGCGCGGTGGCTGAACTGGTCGATGAGACGGTGGGGACGCTGGCCGCACCGAAGGACGAACGCAGCATGGCCGAAGCCATCGCCGCGCTGTACGACCGCAATCTGGAAGTGCTGGGCCATGCGGCCCGCCAGCGCGTGCTGGCGCGCCACACCTGGGCGCAGGCGTTGCAGCAGCAGTTGAATACCTACGCCAGCATCAGCGCGCGCGTGCGCAGCGGCATCGACGAAGTTCAGCGCGTCAGCGCGTAGATCGTCAGCACACCGCCGCGATCCGCTGCGGCCAGCAACTGGCCATTGTTCGACCAGCGCAGCACAGCGATTTCCTCGTCCAGCAGGTCGGCGTCCAGCGGTTCACGCGACAGCGCCGGTTGCCAGAGCAACAGACGCCGGTCACGCGCGCCGGACACGAAGTGTGGACCCTGTGGCTGGCACTGCAGTTGCGTCAGCCGTCCGGTGTGGCCACGCAACTGCAACGGCTCGCTGCCTTCGGGGCCACGCCCGCCAAAGTCCCAGATCACGATCTGATCATCGGCGGCGGTCACCAGCTGACGGCCACTGGCACTCCAGCCGGTGCAGGTCACCCTGGAACCATAACCCTTCATTTCGGATTGCGTGCCGGCAGCCAGATACCAGAAGTGCACGCTGCCATCCTGCAGCCCCGAGGCCAGCACGCGGCCATCGGGGCTGAAGCTCGCGGTCAGGCAAGCGCCCTTCCAGGGATAGTCGCGCGATTGCGCAGGCACGGGCTGCACGCGATGCACGCGCGCGCCACCGTTGCCGACAGCGGCCAGTTCGCTGGACTTTGGCTTCCAGGCCAGCGCCGCGATGTTGCCGGCGTGTTCGCCCAACCTCATCTGCTCCGCGCCATCGGCGTCATACACAGTGATCTGCCGCCCCGTGGCCACCGCCAGCAGCTTGCCGTGACCGGCAAAGGCGATGCGTTCGCTCCATTCGGCCGCCGTGTGAATGACCCGGGCCTCTCGCGTGCGCGCGTCCCACAACCGCACTTCGCCATCCTGACCTGAGGTGGCGAAGCGGTTGCCGGCGCTCTGCCAGCTGATGGCCAGCGCGCCGCCGGCATGCGCGCCCAGTGTCTGCGTGGCGGCAGTGGCAACCTCGATCCATTGCACGCTGCCTTCGCCGCCCACCAGCACCAGCGCTGCGGCATCGGGCGACCAGGCTGCGTCCACCGGATAGTCATGCAGCTCAACACGAGCGCGGCGTGTGAGCCGCAGGCGCGGTGGACTCACGAGACCACGCAGGATTCGAAGCCGGCCTCGAGTTCCTTGCGATCCAGATTGCGGCCGATGAACACCAGCTTGTTGCCGCGCGACTCGCTGCCCCAGGCGCGCTCGGGCCGGCCGTCGAAGATCATGTGCACGCCGTGAAACACATAGCGGCGCGCCTCGCCGTTGATGTTCAGCACGCCCTTCATGCGCAGGATGTCGGCACCGCGGCTTTGCAGCAGGTAGGACAGCCAGTCATTGACCTTGGCCGGATCCAGCGCGCGTTGATCGGCAATACCTACCGAGGTGATCTCGGCCTCATGATGATGCGAACCGAATTCGCTGGCGGCAATCGGTGCGTGCCCGTGCAGATGCAGTCCGAATTCTTCCGGCGCGTGCTCGATGAACAGCACCCAGTGTCCTGCTTCCGGCAGCTGCAGCACGAACTCGTCGCCCGCGGTGAGTTGCAGGGCGCACAGCCGGCCCGGTGGCAGCGTTGCGCCACCCTGCACCGGCAGCGCTTCGCCGGCAAACACTTCGCTGGCAATACCCAGCAGCGCTTCGATGCCGGCTTCGCCCGGTGCAATGGCCTGCAGCGCCACCAGCTTCACCGACAGCAAGGCGCCGGGAGCGTGCCCATGATCGTGTTGGTGGTGATGGCCGTGATCGTGGTGGTGATGCGCGCCGGTGTGCAGCAGATGGCGGCCCGCCGGCAGCTCGAAGCTGCCAGCCCATTCGTAGGGCCGCGGCGGTTCCAGGAAGCGGTTGTCGATGCCGACGGCGCGCGCCAGATCGAAGGCACCGACATTCAGCACCTGGTCCAGCGGCAGGCTGGCATTCTGCGTGCGAACGATGCGCGCCGTGGCATTGATGGTGCGCAGGCGCCGTTCCACCTGCGCCAATGCGGCTTCGTCCACCAGATCGATCTTGTTCAGCAGCATCACGTCGGCGAAGGCCACCTGGTCGGCGGCAATCTGCACGCGCTCGAGCTGCTGGCCGATATGCCGCGCATCCACCAGCGTGACGATGGCGTCGAGAATGAAATCTTCCTTCAGATCTTCATCGACGAAGAAGGTCTGCGCCACCGGGCCCGGATCGGCCAGGCCGGTGGTTTCGATCAGCACATAGTCGAAACGGTCGCGGCGTTTGCGCAGCTGGCCCAGCACGCGGATCAGGTCGCCGCGCACCGTGCAGCAGATGCAGCCGTTGGCGGTCTCGAAGATTTCCTCCTGCGCGCCGATCACCAGCTCGTGATCGACACCCACCTCGCCGAACTCGTTCTCGATCACCGCAATGCGCTTGCCATGCTGCTCCGACAGGATGCGGTTCAGCAGCGTGGTCTTGCCGGAGCCGAGAAAGCCGGTCAGCACCGTCACTGGAATACGTGTAGTCACTCAATCACCTCGAACGGAACCAGCGCAGCAGGGACGCCGCACCGGGTAAACGCAACAGGGTCAGCAGTGCAGCCCAGGCCGCGCGCTGCAGCGGCCTTGCCGCCGGCGGCAGCACCGCGGCATTGAAGGTCGCCGTCATCGGCCAATGCACCTGCACCGAACGCGCCGACAACAGCATGTCAATGCCGGGCGCCTGCAGCTGCCACCGCAGCGGCTCGCCCTGCAGCTCGAACAGCCGCACATCGCGCAGCGCGGCCAGCACCGGCGGCAGATTGCGGCCATTGATCCACACATGCAGCTCGCCGTCCGCTTCGGCGTCGCGGCCGTGCAGATGCAATTGTCCGCTGCCCGCAGCGCGCTGGCATTGCACCGGGCCGGCGAAAGCGGCCACCTGTCGCAGGGTTGATGCATTCATGCGCTGCGCAGCGTCTCCACCTGCAGATGCGTCATGTAGGTCATCACGCACAGGAACACCAGCAGCAGCACGTAGTAGCTGCCATAGCGGATGCGCGCCTCGAGCGGCACCTCGTAATAGCGTGGATTGTGCTCGGGCACTTCGCGTCGCCAGGCGCTGCGCAGCGCGCCATAAATGGTGGGGGCCAGCAGGATCAGGATGATCAGGAACATCGGGCTGGGAATCAGCAGGAACACGCCCAGCAATATGGGCAGTCCGATCAGCCAGACGCGTGGCGAGAGAATGGCAACGATGCGTCCGCCATCGAAGGGCGAGATCGGAATCAGGTTGAACAGGTTGAGGAAGAAGCCCGCGTAGGCCAGCGCCATCAGCAATGCGCTGCCCTGGTTCAGCGCCAGAGCCAGTGCCAGCACCGCGCCCAGCGTGCCGTAGAAAGGCCCGGCGAAGGCGATCTTCGCCTCCTGCTCCACGCTCAGCGGCTGTTCCTTCAGCTCGATCCAGGCGCCGACAAAGGGAATGAAGGTAGGCAAGCCCACATTCATGCCCAGGCGCCGCGCCACCACGTAGTGACCCATCTCGTGCACCAGCAGCAGCAGCACGAAGCCCACCGCGTACCAGATGCCGAAGATGAAGGCATAGACACCGATGGACAGCAGCATGGTGCCGCCCACCTTCAGCAACGGCCCCAGCTTGGCGGCGTTGAGCAGCAGGAACAGGATTTTCAGCATGGTTGCGAGCGGTCCATTTCCCACAGGCTGAGCGGCGCCTTGCGGCGCAGCCACATGCCCAGTCCCAGCGGCTCGAAGTGGCGCTGCAGCTGGCGGCGATACCAGGCGCCGGTGCGCAGTCCTTCGATCTCGTGCGTGCGCGACTGATCGCAGTTGTGCTGCCAGTCCTCGCTGGTCAGCGCGCCGAAGTACAGCGCGCCGCGACAGACCCGCGCCAGATTGTCGACGGCGCGGCGCGCCTCGGTGGCGTTCAGGTACTGCATGACGTCGTAGCAGATCACCAGTTCGAAGCGCTCGCGCATGCGCAGATCCTGCAGCGCGCCCTGACGCCAGCCATAGCGCTTGCACAGGTACTCGCTGTATTCGAAACCGATGTATTCGGCGCGTTTGAAATGGCGCAGCAGCGGAGCGCGCAGCAGGCTGGTAATAGGCTTGATCAAAGGCCATCGGGGGGTTTCCAGCCGGGTCTCGTGTAACATGCCGGCCCCGGTCATTTTACCCATATGAATCGAACTGCAACCGTCAAATCGCCTTCCGTGGGCTTTGTCAGCCTGGGCTGTCCCAAGGCACTGGTCGACTCTGAACGCATCATCACCGAGCTGAAGCTGCGCGGTTACGAGATCGCGCCCGGCTACCAGGCGGCCGATCTGGTGGTGGTCAATACCTGCGGTTTCATCGACTCGGCCATCGACGAATCACTGGACGCCATCGGCGAGGCGCTGGACCAGAACGGCCGCGTCATTGTCACCGGGTGCCTGGGCGCCAATCCGCAGCGCATTCTCGAGCGCCATCCCAAGGTGCTGAAGGTCACCGGCCCGCATGCCACGGCGCAAGTGCTGGAAGCCGTCAACGAACATCTGCCGCAACCGCATGATCCCTTCATCGATCTGCTGCCGCCCCAGGGCATACGGCTGACGCCACGGCACTACGCCTATCTGAAGATTTCGGAGGGCTGCAACAACAAGTGCAGCTTCTGCATCATCCCGGCGCTGCGCGGCAAGCTCGCCAGCCGTCCGTTGGATGAGGTGCTGTTCGAGGCCGAGAAACTGGTGGCCAGCGGCGTCAAGGAATTGCTGGTGATCTCGCAGGACACCAGCGCCTATGGCAGCGATATCCGCTACCAGCCGGTCAGCTGGCGCGGTCAGCAGCTTGAATCGCGCTTCATCGATCTGGCGCGTTCGCTGGGCAGCCTTGGAGTCTGGGTGCGCCTGCACTATGTGTATCCCTATCCGCATGTGGATGCGGTGATCCCGCTGATGGCCGAGCGCGTGGTGCTGCCTTATCTGGACATTCCCTTCCAGCACGGCAGCCCCACAGTGCTGAAGCGCATGCGCCGGCCGGCGCATGCCGAGAACACCCTGCAGCGCATCGCGGCCTGGCGGCGCGACTGTCCCGATCTCACGCTGCGCAGCACCTTCATCGTCGGCTTTCCCGGCGAGACCGAAGCCGAGTTCGAGGAGTTGCTGCAGTGGCTGGATGCCGCGCAGCTCGATCGCGTCGGCGCCTTCAAGTATTCGCCGGTGGCCGGTGCCACCGCCAATGACCTCGCCGATCACGTGCCGGCCGAGGTGATGGAGTCGCGCTATGAACGATTCATGGAGAAGGCGGCGACCATCAGCGCGGCGCGGCTGGCGCGACGCGTGGGCAGCAACTGCCGGGTACTGATCGACCGCATCGAGGACGGCGTAGCCATTGCGCGCAGCGAAGGCGATGCGCCGGACATCGACGGCGTGGTGCGCATCGCCAAAGCCCGCGGATTGCGGGCTGGTGAGTTTGCCGAGGTGAAGATCGAGGGTGCGGATGCCTACGATCTGGCGGCTCGCGTCGTAACGAATTGATGCGGCGGCGCGGATGCGTTGCGCCGCTGCGCGCTCAGGGCGGCGCGCGGCCTTCGGCCGTCCCCTCGCATTGACCGGCGCTTCGCAGACTCAAGGTCTGCTCAGCGCTGATCGGTCAATGCTCGGCGCGCCTCACTTCGCTTGCATCGGCACAACGCATCCACGCCACCACTTCCGTTCATTGCGTTACTTCCAGTCTGGAATTGCGGGAGTTTCTGAGGCCCTGCAAATTGACGGCATAACAAGGCTATGCTCTAGTCAATACAGATGCTTACGCCTCTCCAAGCCGCGTTATACGGCCAAAATGCGGTAAAACACTTACCGCATTTATTCGCCCTAATTAAAAGTTAGATGCCATGAAGCTCTGTGGCTTTGCTCGGGTGGCGTTGCTGGGTGTAGCGGCAGGCTTCTGTGTTGCAGCCGTAGCAGCTGACGAATCCGCGCGATTTCTCAAGGCTCACGACAAATGGAACGCACTTAGCGCAAAGACTTATACCTACGACCTCGGAGTTAGCATTGGTGCCGTCTTTGGATACGGGCACTTTCATGTGAAGGTGAAAGATGGCCGTTGTCTTGCTCGGCACTACGCTGGAGTCGGGCTCGGTCGTCCTAGCTTCGGTGATCGACTCCGATACAGACCATGCGATGACTATCTTCCGGCGGACCTCTTTAAGTTGGTTGGAGACGACATAGCCAGAGGATGGAAGGTGAAGGATCTTACGACCGATGCCAGGTACGGGTTTCCCAGTCGCGCTTCAATCGACAACGATGGCACCATTGAGGATCAGGGGTGGGCCTTTGAGATCACCAACTTCAGGCTTCGCCAGTGACGTTTCGCTACGCATCTAACCCGTCGTATATGGACTCCCCCTGCAAGTAGCAGAGTCGATCATTTTTCTGGCTTGAGGAAACACTTGCAGTCGTATATCCGGCATCGTGAGTGGGATCTGAAAGTCCCGTGCCGACATGGAATCTGCAACTGACCAGCGCCAATCGTTGCGAACGGCAGGCAAGCTGCCGGAAGAGTTACCGGCGTCTTGATCAGCGGAAGTCATCCTGAGAGCCATGATGGGTGATCAATCTCTGCGCAAGTGAAGGATTAAAGCATCCAGGTAGTAAGTTGATCAGGTGGGCATGGCAAAGGCCACGCGGCTACGTTTGTGATTCAGTCGAGTCGCGTCATACGGCGCATGATTTCTGAGCACCGCATAACAGATGCGCGCCAGCTTGTTGGCCAGTGCACAGGTGGCCTTGTTGTGGCAACTGCGCTGCTGCACGGTCAGCGCCCAGGTTCGCAATTGATCCAGTGGTCTACCCATGCGCTTGGCCACGGTGGCGGCGCGCAAGACGGCACGGGCACCATGCGTGAGCAACATGCGCAGGTAGCGATCTCCGCGTTTGGAGATGCGTCCCAAATGTCGAGTGCTGCCCGATGAATGTTCCTTGGGTGTCAGGCCAAACCACGCGGCAAAGTGTCTGGCATCTTTGAAATGCGAGACTTCGCCGCTGGTGGCTGCCACCATCGCCGTGGCGGTGAGCAAGCCGATACCAGGAACGGAGAGTAACGTCTCGCACGCCGCTGACTGCTTGGCCAGCCTGGACAGCTCACGTTCCAGCTCCGTGATGCGCGCCTCCAGTAGACGAACTTCCGCCACCAGCAAGCTCATCGGTGGGCGCAATAGAGTCGGCAGGTCCGACTGCGGATCAGCCAAGAGTCGACTGATCTGCTCCAGTCCCAGCCGCGAACCGACGGCAATCGAAATGCCAAACTCCCGACAGAAGCCGCGCAGAGCATTGATGCGGGACGTGCGCGTGCCCATCCACAGCGAACGGGTTCGATGCAGCGCTTGCAAAGCTTGTTGCTCTACCGACTTGATCTTGACCGGCATGATGTCGGCACAGCGGGCTGCTTCCAGCATCGCTTCGGCGTCTGCTGCATCGGTCTTGTTGCGCTTCACGTAGGCGCGGATGTAACGCGCTGGCAGCAGCCGGACTCCGATACCCAGACCCACAAGACGACGCGCCCAGTAATGGGCCGAGCCGCAAGCTTCCATGATGACTACACCGACAGCTCGGTTGACGAAAAATCGCTCAAACTGCGTTCGAGTCAAGCGATGTCGCTCCACCACCCGCCAGTGAGCATCGGCCACGGCGACCTGGAAAACACTCTTTGCGAGATCGACCGCCACGGTATTAGCATGCATGACAGGACTCCTTCTGGTTGACGCTGACACCCACACCACATGAGTACAGCAGGTGACATGATGCACCTTCAAAATCAGGGGGAGTCCATCCCATCACTGGAGCGCATCTATCGAGTGGTCGCTGGCAGTCAACTATTCGAAGTTGTTTCAGTCACTGCACATGATTACCGGAGGCCTTAAATGAGTCAGTTTCGTCCCGCTAAACGCCGCGTAATCGTGTCGGTTGGTGAATCCGTGCGCATCATTCGCGAGCTTCAAGAACTTAGCCAGAATCAGCTCGCGCAGCTCACGGGTATACCTCAAGCCACGATTTCGGCGATTGAAAATGACCGGGTTAGCCTTGGAGTCGAACGGGCAAAGGTTCTGGCCCGAGCGCTGAAGTGCCATCCCGCAGTACTGGTCTTTCCTGGTTGGGATTCCAGTCAGCAATCTGCGGCATAACAGATCATTCGAGGCGACGGGGAACGCGCTCCGGTTCAATAGCAACGTTATGCCGCCATGACGTTTGCAATTGGAGAATATTGATGCCGAGTCCGGTCTACGCCCTTAACCTCTTCGATGTTGCGAATCGGGATGAGTACATCGCGTACTCCCGGCGCTCGGTCAAGGAGGTCCAGGCTCACGGCGGCCGAGTAGTCGCGCTCGGAAAGTTTCGTGAGGTTGCAGTTGGCGACATGGCACCCCGCATGGTTCTCATTCTTGTCGAGTGGGCGTCCAGGGAGGCTTTTGAGAGCTACCGCGATGATCCAGCCCTCGCAGACCTCCATCCGCACCGGGTCAATGGCACTCGGAACTACATCTGGCACCTTTTCGACAAGCTTGAGGATCTCAGGCCGATACTTAAGGCGGTCTCATGAGCGGAACACCTGCAGTCGTATATCCGGCATCTTGGCTTCGAGCGCGCGCGTTCAGTGAGCGGACTTCAAACCCAGATGCCTGACAAACGGATCGAAATCGCGATCGGAATACAGCAGCGGCATGCGGTTTTCGATGCACCAGGTGGCGATCACGGCGTCGATGGTCTTGCGCACGCTGATGCCGCGTTTGCGAAGCGCGCGGTAGTTGTCGGCGGTCTTGATTGCCAGCCTTGCGCCGAGCAGGTCGTAAACAGCAAGACTGGCGAGCAATTCGCTGGCTGACTTGTAGTCGGCGTCGCTGCGGAACCCCTGCAGCACTTCCACCAGAATCAGGTCGCCGATGGCGATGGGCTCCCTGCCCAGCAGGGTGTCGAGGAAATCCGCTTCAGGACTGGTGTTGCCGTTGAAGTAATCCACCCAGACGCTGGAATCGACCAGGATCACCGGTCAAGTCGCATCCGGTCCAGGTCGTCGCGCCACTTCAGCTTGCCGCGAAAACCCTTCAGGGCTTCCTGCTTCTTCAGCTGGATCAGGGCCTTCAGCCCCAGTTCCACGGCTTCCTTCTTGGTGCGGGCGCCGCTGGCCCTGATGGCGTCGGCGATCAGCTTTTCATCGATGACAATGTTGGTCCGCATGGCGGTTTCCATGTGTATGGTTGTGTCATATTATACACACGAGGTGCAGCCTGCCTTTCTTGCGTGATCGGCATGATTGACGGCCCGGCCGCTTGGCTGATGGACGTCAGCCGCTTCTGACGTCGCGCATCGCCCTTTGCGAAACGCGAGGCCGGCGGCGTGGACGATAATGTACCCATGCAGGCGCCTGAGGCAGGAGGACAGCGATGAGCGACCAGGTGGTATGGGTGGACATCCCGGTACGCGACCTGGAGCGTGCGATCCGTTTTTACTCCGCAGTGCTGGGCGCCACTGTCACACGACAGGGCGGCGACAAGCTCACCTTCGGGCTGTTGCCGCATTCGGACACGCATGTGGGTGGCTGTCTGTATGTGGCGGACAAAGACAACGCACCTTCGCAGACTGGTCCGCTGATCTACCTGAATGCGGCCGGCCGGCTCAAGCAGGCCTCGGAGGCGGTGGTGTCGCAGGGTGGACAGATCATTCAACCCCTGCATCCCATTGGTTCCTATGGCTTCCGCGTGATTGCGCTGGATACCGAGGGCAACCGCATTGCCTTGCATGCGCCCACCGATCGGTAAACGGTCGCCATGAAAAAAAGCGCTTCTCCGCGAACGGAGAAGCGCTTCATCGCGCCGGGCGGAGTTACTTCTTCATCGAAGCATCGAATTCCGCCGAGCTGATCCGACCGTCCCCGTCCCTGTCCGCGGTACCCAGCTTGTTCTTGGCCCAGGAATCGCTGTCCACTTCGCTCTTGCTCAGATAGCCGTTGCGGTCCGCATCCAGTTGCGAGAACGAATGCTGGGCGCCAGCGCCGGACGACGTGCTGCCAGAAGCACCCGGTGATGCCGGCGAACTGCCGCTCTCGGGTGACTGGGCCAGGGCCAGACCGCTGATGCCAGCCAGGGTCGCTGCTGCAATGATCTTCATCATGATGGATCTCCTTCTGGTTTCCGCTCATGCGGAGCTGATTATGAAATCCGGAAGGAGATGAAGTTCGCGAAATTTCCGTCGGCGATCGGAGACTCTTACAGGAAATTTTCTGTAGGAAGTTTCCGACCGGCGCAAGCTCTGCAGGCTTTCAGACAAGCCGCCCGCGCCCGGGCAAGCTGGCCCCAAGTCGTAGTCATCGCTCCCACCGTATGACTACCGACCTGAAGAGCCCGAGCGGTCCTCCCTCCTCTCGGGCTCTCTTTTATTTATTCGACGGTGACGCTCTTGGCCAGGTTGCGCGGCTGATCGACGTCGGTGCCTTTCAGAATAGCCACGTGATAGGCCAGCAGCTGCAGCGGCACGGTGTAGATCACTGGGGCCTGGAAGTAGCTGACATGCCTGGGCATCTTGATCACATGCACGCCATCGCTGGATTCAAAACCTGAATCCGGGTCGGCGAACACGTACAGCTCACCGCCCCGTGCGCGCACTTCCATCAGGTTGGACTTCAGTTTCTCCAGCAGGTCGTTGTTCGGCGCGACCGTGATCACCGGCATGTCGGCGTCGACCAGCGCCAGCGGACCATGCTTGAGTTCGCCGGCGGCGTACGCCTCGGCATGGATGTACGAAATCTCCTTCAGCTTGAGCGCGCCCTCCATCGCCACCGCATGCAGCGCACCGCGGCCGAGGAACAGCGCGTGATTCTTGTCGGCAAAGCGCAGCGCCAGCTTGTGGATGACCGGATCCAGCTCCAGCGTCCTCTCGAACAGCGACGGCAGTTCGATCAGTCGCTGCACCAGACCGCGTTCGCGTTCGGCGTCGGCGCTGTGATGCTTGGCCAGTGCAATCACCAGCATGCCCAATGCAATCAACTGCGTGGCGAAGGCCTTGGTGGAAGCCACGCCGATCTCCGGACCGGCGCGCGTCAGCATCACCAGGTCGGATTCGCGCACCAGCGAACTCTCGGGCGCATTGCAGATGGCCAGCGTCGAGAGATAACCCAGCTGCTTGCCAAGCCGCATGGCGGCCAGCGTGTCGGCGGTTTCACCGGACTGCGAGATCGTCACCAGCAGGGTGTTGCGGCCCACCACCGGGTTTCGGTAGCGGTATTCGCTGGCAATTTCGACGCGGCAGGGAATGCGGCAGATCTGTTCGATGAAGTAACGCGCCACCACGCCGGCGTGATAGCTGGTGCCGCAGGCGACGATCTGCACGCCCTCGGTGCGCTTGAATATCTCGGTGGCGGCCGGGCCGAAGGCGGCTTCCAGCAGACGACCGTTGGCAACCCGCTCCTGCAGCGTGTTGGCCACCGCGCGCGGCTGCTCGTGGATCTCCTTCAGCATGAAGTGCTTGTACTGACCTTTCTCGGCCGCATCGGCCGACAGCTCGCTGTCGCGTGCCGGCCGTTCGGCGCTGTTGCCTTCGCGGTCGATGATGCGGATATCGCCGCGCGTGACCTCGGCCACATCGCCTTCGTCGAGGAACATGAAACGGCGCGTCACCGGCAGCAGTGCGGCGACGTCCGAGGCAACGAAGTTTTCTTCGACGCCCAGTCCCAGCACCACCGGACAGCCCATGCGCGCCACGATGATGCGGCCCGGCTCGTTCTGGCTGATGACGGCCAGCGCGTAGGCGCCTTCCAGTTCCGACACCGTGGCACGTACGGCCTTGAACAGGTCGCCCAGCTTGGAGAAATGGAAGTGGATGCGGTGCGCGATCACCTCGGTGTCGGTTTCCGAGGTAAACTGATAGCCGATGCGCTTCAGTTCATCGCGCAGCTCTTCGTGGTTTTCGATGATGCCGTTGTGCACCAGCGCCAGGCCGTCGCGCGAGATGTGCGGATGGGCATTGCGTTCGCTGGGCACGCCGTGCGTGGCCCAACGCGTATGCGCGATGCCGAGATGACCGGCCGCCGGCGTGGTGACCAGCGCCTCTTCCAGCATCTTCACCTTGCCGACGGTACGCACGCGGGCCATCTTCTGCGCGGCGTCGACCACGGCAATGCCCGCCGAATCGTAGCCGCGGTATTCCAGGCGCTTGAGGCCTTCGATCAGCACCGGCACCACATTGCGTCCCGCGACCGCTCCGACTATTCCACACATCTTTACTGATCCTTGTTGCGCTTGGTGGGCCGCTGCCAGGAGTCGATGGTGATCTGGCGGCCACGCTCCAGCGTCAGCTTGCCGCCCGGGACATTGAGCGTGATCGTCGAACCGGCGCCGATGGTCGCACCGGTGCCGATCTGCAGCGGTGCCACCAGCATGGCGCCGGAGCCAATGAACACGTCATTGCCAATCTCGGTGCGAAACTTGTTCGCACCGTCGTAATTGCAGGTGATGGTGCCCGCGCCAATGTTGACGCGGCTGCCCATGGTGGTGTCGCCGACATAGCTCAAGTGATTGACCTTGCTGCCCCCGGCGATCTGGCTGTTCTTGATCTCGACGAAATTGCCCAGATGCACTTCGTCGGCGAGCACGGTGCCGGGACGCACGCGGGCGAATGGTCCCACCTCGCAACGCGCGCCGATGGTGGCCTGCTCGATGACACAGTTGGGCTTGAAGTGTGTGCCGGCACCCACCTGCACCTTGCTCAACACGCAGTTGGGTCCGACGCGCACGCCATCGCCCAGATGCACCGGGCCTTCCAGCACCACATTGATGTCGATGGTGACATCGCGGCCCGCCGTAACGGCGCCGCGTATGTCGATGCGCGACGGATCGATCAGCGTCACGCCGGCCTTCATCAGTTCGCGCGCGCGCGCGCGGCGGTATTCGCCTTCCAGCTCCGCCAGCTGCAGCTTGTCGTTGACGCCCAGCACCTCGGCCGCCGTGGGCGCCAGCAGCGGGCTGACGCGGATCTGTTCGCTCACCGCCATGGCGATGACATCGGTCAGGTAGTACTCGCGCTGTGCATTGTCGGCCCGCAACCGCGCCAGCCACTGCTTCAGCAGTCCGGCCGGTGCGGCCAGCACACCGCTGTTGCCCTCGCGGATGCGCAGCTGTTCGGCACTGGCATCCTTCTGCTCCACGATGCGTTGCACCGCGCCGCCCTCGCGAATGATGCGGCCGTAGCCGGTGGGATCGGGCAGTTCAACGGTGAGCAAGGCCAGCGCGCGCGGTCCGGCCAGCGCAATCAGCTGACGGAGCGTGGCCGGATCGATCAGCGGCACATCGCCGTACAGCACCAGCACCAGATGGTCATCGGGGATGGCCGGCATGGCCTGCTGCAATGCATGGCCGGTGCCCAGCTGCTCGGCCTGCAAGGCCCACTGAATATCGTCACGGGCCAGCGCGGCGCGCACCTGCTCGCCACCATGCCCGTACACCACATGGATGGAGGCCGACTGCAGCGTGGCAGCTCGTTCGAGCACATGGGCGAGCAGCGGCTGGCCCGCCAGCGGGTGCAGCACCTTGGGCAGGCTGGAATTCATCCGCTTGCCCTGGCCCGCGGCGAGGATAACTATCGATAAAGGCGGGACTTTTTCGACGGGTGAGGGCATGAGGGCCGGCAATTTAGCACAGCGTTCCGGGCCAGAGCGGATGCGGGCCGCATTTTGCGCCGCGGGGGGCGGCAACCGTAAGTCCTGCGCCAACTTTGTCCGCGCTCACCGCATATTGTCGACTCGCGATTTGCTTTCCGCGCCGCCAGAGTCGGTGGCAAGCCTTGCCGTAATGGGTCACCAAATGCCGCGGAACAAATCGTATATACAAAATGTTTTGTCAGAACTCGCGGGGGTCGATGTGGGTGGACCAATCTCCGGCGCTGGGCGGCGGCCGCGCACGCACCGTGTGCGTGCCTTGAAGTTCGGTCGCGGGCCGCAGATCGCACCACCGAAGATTGCAGTGAGCATTCGACTCAGCCCGCAGGTTCTGGCTTATTTCAGACGTGGCGGGCCACGTTGGCAGTCACGGATCGATGAACTGCTGGGCTACTACGTGGCGGTGAGCGGGCGTCGGGCGCGCCTGCAGCGACAGCTGGAGGCACAGCGACGCGTCGAAGCTGCGCGGCGGCCGGTTGCGAAGCGCCAGCGCTAGCCCTTGCCCTTGCGCATGCGCTCGATCAGCTTCAGCTGCGCGGCAGCCCGCGCCAGCTCGGCCAGCGCCTCGGCCTGCTCCAGCTTGTCGATCTTGCCGGCCAGCGCCTCTTCGGCGCGCTGCCGCGCCGCCAGTGCGGCGACCTCGTCGAGATCGTGGGCGCGAATCGCAGTGTCGGCGAGGATGGTGACGCGGTTGGGCTGCACTTCCAGCGCCCCGCCGCCGACGAACACCGAGGTCTCGCCCTCGGCGGTCTTCACGCGCACTTCACCGGCCTTGATCAGCGTCAGCAGCGGAGCATGCCGCGGCGTGATGCCCAGCTCGCCTTCGGTGGCCGGCACAAACACCATTTCGGCCTCGCCAGAGAAAATCTCGCCTTCGGCGCTGACGATGTCGACGTGGATTGTTTTACCGGCCATGTCAGTTCAACGTCTTGGCTTTCTCGACCGCTTCATCGATCGAGCCGACCATGTAGAAGGCCTGCTCGGGCAGATGATCGTAGTCGCCGTTGAGGATGCCCTTGAAGCCGCGGATGGTCTCGGCCAGCGGGACGATCTTGCCGTCCTGGCCGGTGAACACCTTCGCAACGTTGAATGGCTGCGACAGGAAGCGCTGGATCTTGCGGGCGCGGAACACCGTCTGGCGATCCTCCTGCGACAGCTCGTCCATGCCGAGGATGGCGATGATGTCCTGCAGTTCCTTGTACTTCTGCAGCACGCCCTGCACGCCGCGCGCGACGCTGTAATGCTCTTCGCCGATCACCAGCGGGTCGAGCTGGCGGCTGGTGGAATCCAGCGGATCCACCGCGGGATAGATGCCCAGCGCGGCGATGTTGCGGCTCAGCACCACGGTGGCATCAAGGTGCGCGAAGGTGGTGGCGGGCGAGGGATCGGTCAGATCGTCCGCGGGCACGTATACGGCCTGGATCGAGGTGATCGAACCGGTCTTGGTCGAGGTGATGCGTTCCTGCAGCACGCCCATTTCCTCGGCCAGCGTGGGCTGGTAACCCACCGCCGAAGGCATGCGGCCCAGCAGCGCCGATACTTCGGTGCCGGCCAGCGTGTAACGGTAGATGTTGTCGACGAAGAACAGCACGTCGCGACCGCGGCCGTTGGCCTGCTTCTCGTCGCGGAAGTATTCGGCCATGGTCAGACCGGTCAGCGCCACGCGCAGACGGTTGCCCGGCGGCTCGTTCATCTGGCCATACACCATCGCCACCTTCGAGTTCTCGAGCTTCTCGGCGTCGATGACGCCCGACTCGATCATCTCGTGGTAGAAGTCGTTGCCTTCGCGGGTTCGCTCGCCGACACCGGCAAACACCGACAGACCCGAATACTGCTTGGCGATGTTGTTGATCAGCTCCAGCATGTTGACGGTCTTGCCCACACCGGCGCCGCCGAACAGTCCGACCTTGCCACCCTTGGCGAACGGCACCAGCAGGTCGATGACCTTGATGCCGGTGACCAGCAGATCCTGACCGCCGGCCTGTTCGTCGAACGCCGGCGCCGGGCGGTGGATGGGCAGCGTGGTCTCGGCGGCGACCGCACCGCGGTTGTCCTGCGGCGCGCCCAGCACGTCCATGATGCGGCCGAGGGTGGCCTTGCCCACCGGCACGTTGATCGGCTTGCCGGTGCCGGCCACGGCCAGACCGCGCTGCAGGCCCTCGGAAGATCCCATCGCGATCGCGCGCACCACACCGTCGCCCAGCTGCTGCTGCACTTCGAGTGTCAGATCGACGTCGACCAGCTTGAGCGCCTCGTAGATCTGCGGAATCGATTCACGCGGAAACTCGACGTCGATGACGGGTCCGATGATCTGGATAATCTTGCCTGTGGCCATGTTTACTTCCTCAAGAATTCGATGCGGCCTTACACCGCTGCCGCGCCGCCGACGATTTCCGCGAGCTCGGTGGTGATTGCCGCCTGGCGGGCCTTGTTGTAGACCAGCTGCATCTCATGGATGAGCTTGCCGGCGTTGTCGGTCGCAGCCTTCATCGCGACCATGCGTGCCGCCATCTCGGAGGCGACGTTCTCGACCGCGCCGCGATACACCTGCGATTCCACGTAGCGCATCAGCAGGCCGTCGAGAATCCCGGCGGCAGAAGGCTCGTAGATATAGTCCCAGTGTTCCTGCAGACCGGTCGTGTCGGACGGCTCCACCGGCAGCAGCTGCTCGATCCGCGGCTTCTGCGTCATGGTGTTGACGAACTCGGAGTGCACCAGGAACAGTCGGTCAATCTTGCCCTCGCGGTAGGCGTCGAGCATGACCTTGACGGTGCCGATCAGATCCTTCACATGCGGCTTGTCACCGAGGCCCACTACATTGGCCAGCATCGGCAGGTTGAGCCGCCGGAAGAACGCCGTGCCCTTGGCGCCCATCACGCACAGACTCACGCCGGCGCCCTTCTCCTGCCACTCCTTCACCAGAACCAGCGTCTGCTTGAAAGTGTTGGCATTCAGGCCGCCCGCGAGGCCGCGGTCGGTGGTAACGATAATGATGCCGACGTTCTTCGCTTCCCGCGTCGACATGAACGGATGCCGGTAATCCGGATTGGCGTGCTGCAGATTGCCGATCACGCTGCGGATTTTCCCGGCATACGGACGCGCCAGCTTCATGCGCTCCTGGGCGCGACGCATCTTGCTGGTCGCGACCATCTGCATGGCCCTGGTGATCTTCTGAGTGCTTTTGACACTCGCGATCTGGTTGCGGATTTCCTTGGTGCCGGCCATCGCGTGAGCTCAGTAGGCGCCGGTCGCGACGAAGTTCTCGACGATCTTCTTCAGCGTGGCTTCGTGCTTCTTCAGCACCGGTTCCGCGTTGATGGCGTCCAGCTCGGCCTTGTGGCTCGACTTCGCGAATCCCTGCAGCGCGGCCTCGAAGGCCACTACCTTGCCAAGCGCGACGTTGTCCATGTAGCCGCTGTTCACCGCGTAGATCGACAGAGCCATCTGCGCCACCGACATCGGCGCGTACTGCTTCTGCTTCATCACTTCGGTGGTGCGCTGGCCGCGCTCGAGCTGCTTGCGGGTGGCCTCGTCGAGGTCCGAGGCAAACTGCGAGAAAGCCGCGAGCTCGCGGTACTGCGCCAGGGCCAGACGGATGCCGCCGCCGAGGCGCTTGATGATGTCGGTCTGCGCCGCACCGCCGACGCGCGACACCGAGATGCCGGCGTTCATCGCGGGACGGATGCCGGCGTTGAACAGGTTCGACTCCAGGAAGATCTGGCCGTCGGTGATCGAGATCACGTTGGTGGGCACAAACGCTGTCACGTCGCCGGCCTGGGTCTCGATGATGGGCAGTCCGGTCAGCGAACCGGTCTTGCCCTTCACGCGGCCCTTGGTGGCCATCTCGACGTACTGCTCGTTGACGCGCGCGCTGCGCTCCAGCAGACGGCTGTGCAAATAGAACACGTCGCCGGGGAAGGCTTCACGACCCGGCGGGCGCTTCAGCAGCAGCGAGATCTGGCGATAGGCCACGGCCTGCTTGGACAGGTCGTCATAGACGATCAGCGCATCTTCGCCGTTGTCCATGAAGTATTCGCCCATCGTCACGCCCGAGTAGGCGCTGATGTACTGCAGCGCGGCCGGCGTGGCGGCCGAGGCGACCACGACGATGGTGTGCTTGAGGGCGTCGTGCTCTTCGAGCTTGCGCACCACGTTGGCGATCGTCGAGGCCTTCTGGCCGATCGCGACGTATACGCACTTAACGCCGGAATCCTTCTGGTTGATGATGGTGTCGATGGCCATCGCGGTCTTGCCGGTCTGGCGGTCGCCGATGATCAGCTCGCGCTGACCGCGACCCACGGGCACCATCGAGTCGACGGCCTTGTAACCGGTCTGGATCGGCTGCGACACGCTCTTGCGATAGATGACGCCCGGCGCCACGCGCTCGATCGGTGCAGTCTGCTTCGCGTTGACCGGACCCTTGCCGTCGACCGGATTGCCCAGCGCGTCGACGACGCGGCCGAGCAGCTCGGGACCCACCGGCACTTCCAGGATGCGGCCGGTGGTCTTCACCGCGTCGCCTTCCCTGATCGACTTGTACTCGCCCAGCACCACGGCGCCGACCGAGTCCCGCTCCAGGTTCAGCGCGAGGCCGAACACATTGCCCGGGAACTCCAGCATTTCGCCGTAACGCGCATCGGCCAGGCCGTGAATGCGCACCACGCCGTCGGCAACCGACATCACGCTGCCGACGTTGCGGGCTTCCGTGCCGCCCGCGAAGTTCTGGATTCGTTGACCGATGAGGTCGCTGATTTCCGATGCCTTGATCGACATGACTTTAAGTCCTTTGAATGAAACCTTATGCCGTCAACTCTTGCGCCAGACGCGCCAGGCGCGCCTTGACCGAGCCGTCGATGGCCAGATCGCCCGCGCGCACCACGGCGCCACCGATCAGCGTCGGATCGACGTCCGCGGCAACGCGCACCGTGCGGTTGAAGCGTTTCTCGAGCGCCGCCACCAGCTTCGCGCGCTCGTCGGCGCCCAGCGGCGCCGCCGAGGTGATGCTGACGTCGACCACGCGCTCGGCGTCGGCCTTGAACTGATCGAAAATCCGCGAGATTTCCGGCAGCAAGGGCAGCCGCCCGTTCTCGGCCAGCAGCGCGATGAAGTTGCGGCCCTGCTGATCGAGCTCGGAGCCGGCGATATCGCTGATGAGCTCCGCCAGCTGCGCAGCCGTGACCGCAGGGCTACCGAACAACCCGCGCACACGTTCGTCGCTCACCGCGAGAGCGGCGCGGGCCAGCGCCCCGGACCAGGAGCCGAGACGCCCGTCAGCCTGCGCGCGCGCAAAGGCGGCTTTGGCGTATGGACGTGCAACTGTCAGACGGTCTGCCATGTTGCCCCTAGATCTCCGTCGCCAGCTTGCCGAGGATGTCGGCATGCCTGGCCGGATCGATCTCGCGACCCAGCACCTTCGCCGCCGAGCGCACGGTGAGATCGGCCACTTCACGTCGCAGCGTCTCGCGCGCCTTGGCCGTTTCCAGCTCGATCTGCTGCTTCGCGGCGGCGACCAGGCGATCGCCTTCCGACAGCGCGCTCTGCTTGGCAGCCTCCACGATCTCGTTCGAGCGCTTGGAAGCCTGATCGACGATCTGGTTGGCGCGCTCGCGCGCCTCGCGGATCAGCGCGTCGACCTGGCCCTTGGCCTCGTCCAGATTCTTCTGGCCTTTCTCAGCGGCTTCCAGACCCTCTGCGATCTTCTTGCGGCGGTCCGCATTGGCCTGAGCCAGTGGCGGCACCACGAACTTGTTGAAGAACCAGAGCAGGATCAGGAAAACGATGATCTGCCCGATGAATGTCGCATTGACGTCCATCGACTATCTCCCGGGTATCAACCTGTCAGGCGGGCAAGCAGCGGATTCGCGAACGCGAACAGCATGGCCAGACCCACGCCGATCAGGAACGCGGCGTCGATCAGACCGGCCAGCAGGAACATGCGCCCCTGCAGCATCGGGGTGAGTTCGGGCTGACGGGCCGCCGACTCGAGAAACTTCGAGCCCATGATGCCGATGCCGATACAGGCGCCGATGGCGCCGAGACCGATGATGATGCCGATGCCGAGTGCCGTGAAGGCCTGGACCGTTGCGATAGCTTCCATTGTCATTCTCTCCTGGTCGAAAAACTGAAAATCAAAATAGCGTTAACGAAAGCGGATCAAATCGTCAGTGGTGCTCTTCCGACATCGCGATGTAGACGATGGGCAGCACCATGAAGATGTAGGCCTGCAGCACCACGATCAGGATGTGGAAAACGGCCCACACCGAGCCCATCAGCACCTGACCGACCATGCCCAGCGCACTGCCCAGGTCGGCACCGACCACGGTGAAGCCCAGCAGCGCGATCAGCATGAACAGCAGTTCGCCGGCGAACATGTTGCCAAACAGTCGCATGGCCAGCGACACCGGCTTGGACAGCAGCTCCACCAGATTCAGCACCAGGTTGGCCGGCGCCAGCCATATGCCGAACGGTACCGCGACCCACTCGTGCGCATAGCCGGCGAGGCCCTTGGCGCGGAGACTGAAGACGAGGATCAGTACCAGTACGACGATGGCCATGGCCAGCGTGCCGTTGAGGTCCGCGGTGGGCAGTACGCGCCAGTACTCGGCGCCGAACAGCCCCGCGATGCCACCGGGCAGATCCAGCGGCAGCAGATCCATGGTGTTCATCGCGATCACCCAGGTGAACAGCGACAGACCCAGCGCCACCAGGAAACGGCGATCGCCGTGGTAGATGTCGGCCACCTGGCCGTCGACGAAGTCGAGGACGAGTTCAAAGAAGCCGACGTACTTGCTGGGCACGCCGCTGGTGGCCTTGCGCGCGGCACGCCAGAAAAAGAAACCGACCACCGCGGCCAGCAGCGCCGACATCAGCAGCGTGTCGACATGCCAGGTCCAGAAGCCTTCACCGACTTTGTAATGAGTCAGGTGATGGAGGATGTAGTCCGTCGGCGAAGCGCCGTGTCCTGCACCGTGTTCCGTTGCCATCTTTCGTTATACCGCTGCCCTGGCCAACTCAATCGTGCGTCGGTGGTAACGTCCGGGCGGCCGAGAGAGCCGGCACAAACCAGAACACCACCAGCGTCGCAATGTATGCCGTCACCAGCGGCGGCCAAACCACCCAGCTGGTGCGCGCGACAATGACGAACAACGCCACCGTCAGTCCAATCTTCATCAACTGCCCGAAGGCCAGCCGACCGAGGATCTGCCCCGGCCCCTTGCCGGGCCGCAGTGCAGTCATTGTCATGTACAGGTTGGCGATTGCGCCTATCGAGCCGCCGACCAGCGCCGACAACCCGTGCCGCGAACCCCAGACCAGCAGGCAGAGCACTGCGATTCCCAGAGTCGCCGCCGTTTGCACGAGCAGGATCCGCGTGGCGAGCCGCCGCATCTCGGGGTCGCGCGTCAGAATCATGTCGTGAATCCTGCAGACAACAAAAAAGCCACTGAGTGGCTCGCTTTTCCTTGCCCGGCAACCACTTACGGCTGCTGCTGCGAAGGCGCGCGATTATAGGGGGGAAGCGCAGCGGCTTCAAGAAAACGAAGGATTTTCCGCGGCAATTATGTTCGCAGGCTAGCGGATGTGGGCCAGGATGCCGTCCAGTTCATCAAGGCTGTTGTAGCTGACCACCAGCCGGCCCTTGCCATTGCGGGCATGCTCGAGGGCAACGCGGGCGCCCAGCTTCTCGGCCAGATCATCCTGCAGGCGCTGGATGTTGGGATCCAGCGCGCCAGCGTCGCTGCCCGCCGTGTTGGCGGCATTGGCCGTGGCCGGTTGACCGATGCGCCGCACCAGCGCCTCGGTTTCACGCACCGACAGGCTCTTGGTCACCACCAGCGTGGCCAACTCCACCTGCTTGCGTTTGTTGTCCAGGCCCAGCAGCGCGCGGGCATGGCCCATTTCCAGCTCGCGGCGCTCCAGCCGTTCGCAGACCTCGGGCGCCAGCTCCAGCAGGCGCAGCAGATTGCTGACGGCAGCGCGTGAACGACCCACGGCGTCCGCAGCCTGTTGATGTGTAAGGCGAAATTCGGCAATCAGCCGCTCGAGCGCGCGGGCCTCTTCCAGCGGATTGAGGTTCTCGCGCTGGATGTTCTCGATCAGCGCCATCGCGATGGCCGCATCGTCCGGCACTTCGCGGACCACGGCCGGAATCTCGCTGAGGCCGGCCTGCTGGGCCGCGCGCCAGCGGCGTTCGCCGGCGATGATTTCGTAGCGTTGTGCCTGTCCCGCCACCGCCGCCAGCGGCCGCACTACGATGGGCTGCACCACGCCCTGGGCGCGGATCGACGCTGCCAGTTCGGTCAGCGACTCCGGCCGCATGTCGAGGCGAGGCTGGTAGCGACCGCGCTGCAGCAGGTCGAGGGGCAGCTTGGCCAGCAGATCGCCGGCACGAGGCGTGGCGCCACTGGCGCCTGCGGCAGGTGCCGCCGGCCGTGCCTGGGCCAGCAGATCGGCGAGTCCTCGCCCGAGAGTGGGTTTCTTCGGCTGCGTCATGAGGCCGATGATAGCGTCAGCAGTTCATCCTCGCGGCGGAGCATCTCGCCGGCCAGCGCCAGATAGGCCAGCGCACCGCGCGAATCCCTGTCGTGCTGGATGGCCGGCCTGCCGAACGACGGTGCTTCGGCCAGCCGCACATTGCGCGGCACCACGGTGCGGAACACCTTGTCACCGAAGTGCGTCATCAGCTGCGCGCTAACCTCGGTGGCCAGATTGTTGCGCGGGTCGTACATGGTGCGCAGGATCCCTTCGATTTCCAGCACCGGATTGGCGGCGTCGCGGATCTGTTCAATGGTCGAGACCAACGCTGACAGACCTTCCAGCGCGTAGAACTCGCATTGCATCGGAATCAGCACGCTGTCGGCGGCCACCAGCGCATTGACGGTGAGGATGTTCAGCGACGGCGGGCAATCGATCAGGATCACATCGTACTGCTCACGCACCGGCGCCAGCGCTTCACGCAGCTTTGCCTCGCGGCCCGCGCCGAGCGCCAGCAACCGCACCTCGGCGGCCGTCAGATCCTGGTTGGCCGGCAGCAGCCACATCTCGGCCGTGGGCAGCGGCACGATGGCCTCGGCAGCAGTGCAGTCGCCCAGCAGCACCTCCAGCGTGCCGCGCGCCAGCGTCGATTTGTCGATGCCGCAGCCGGTGGTGGCATTGCCCTGCGGGTCCAGATCGATCAGCAGCACACGACGCCGCGTCGCCGCCAGCGAAGCAGCGAGATTGACGGCGGTGGTGGTTTTGCCCACACCGCCTTTCTGGTTGGCAACCGCGATGACCTTCTTCATGCGGGCGCCAGTCTAACGCGCTCCAGCGTCAACAGATGGCGCTCGGCGTTCAGGCCCGGCACTTCAACAACCTGCGTATCACGCAGCGACCAGGAATCCGGCAGCGCCCCGACTTCGTCGGCCGGATAGCGGCCCTTCATCGCCAGCAGGCAACCATCCTCCTCACAAAGTCCGCCAGCGGTGCGCACCAGATCGGGCAGTGCCGCGACGGCGCGCGCGATCACCGTGTCGAAGCGCTGCGCCGGCAAGACTTCCATGCGTGCATGCAGGGGCGTGACATTGCGGAGCCCGAGACTGCGCACCGCATGCGCAACGAAGCGGATCTTCTTGGCCGTGGAGTCGATCAGGGTGAAGGACAGTTCCGGCCGCGCAATGGCCAGCGGCAAACCGGGGAAACCAGCGCCGGTGCCCACATCGGCAATGCGCGTACCGCGCAATGCCACCGCTGCCGACAGGCTGTCCAACAGATGATGCGTCAGCATGGCCTGCCGATCGGTCAGCGCCGTCAGGTTGTAGGCCGCGGACCACTGCTGCAGCTCATCGAGCAGGCGGGTCAATTGCAGCAACTGTGCCTCATCCAGCGGCACGCCCAGTTGCGCGGCGCCAGCCTGCAGCGTGCGTCGTTCGCCGGACTCAGTCGCCAATGCGCACCACGGTGCGACCGCGCACGCCGGCGCGCAGATAGTCGGCGAATGCCGCCGGCAGATCGTTGAATGCAATGGTGCGCGTCAGGATGCGATCCAGATGGCGTGGCCGCAGATCGGCGCCGATACGCTGCCACAACCGCCGACGCTGATCCTGTGGCAGACCGCTGGAGCTGATGCCGAGCAGGTTCACACCGCGCAGGATGAAGGGCATCACCGTCATCGACAGCTGCGGGCTGGCGGCCATGCCGATGCTGGCCACATTGCCCGCATCGCGGGTCGAAGCCAGCAATCGCGCCAGCAGCGTACCGCCGACGTTGTCGATGGCGCCGCCCCAGCGCGCTGTCTGCAGCGGTTGATCGCCGGCGCCCAGCTCGGACGGCGTCACCACTTCGCTGGCACCGAGGTCGCGCAGATAGTCAACCGCATCGGCCTTGCTGCTGACCGCCACCACCTGATAACCACGCGCTGCCAGCAGATCCACGGCCACCGAACCAACCCCGCCACTGGCGCCGGTGACGACGATGGGTCCCGATTCGGGGCGCTGGCCATTGTGTTCCATATGATCGATGGCCAATGCCGCTGCAAAGCCGGCGGTTCCGACCGTCATGGCCATGCATGCATCGAAGCCTGCCGGCATTGGCATCACCGTCTCGGCCGGCACACGGGCGTAGCGCGCATAACCGCCATCGCGGGTCTCGGACAGACCGCTGCCTTGCACCAGCACCAACTCGCCGGTGCGCACCGCGGGCGCCGAGGATGCGATGACACGCCCCGCCAGATCGATGCCGCCCACCAGCGGAAAGCGGCGCAGGATGCTGCCAGCGCCGGTGGCCGCCAGCGCATCCTTGTAGTTGATCGAGGAGTAACTGACCTCGATCACCACCTCGCCCGGCGACAGGTCTTCCAGTCGCAGCGTGTCGAAGTGCGCCTCGATGCGCCCATCGATGCGGTGAATGCGATAACCCGTGAAAGCGCCGATCTGTGATGACATGATTTGTCCAGCTCCCAACGATCACGATAGCAAGGGCATGCAGCAATTCAAACGCGGCGATTCGATCGGCATCCGGTTTCTGTGGGTCCTGTTGGCGCTGCTGCCACCGGCAGCAGCCGCGCAACGCCTGGAACGCGACGGCCTGGTGTTCGATGGTGTATCCCAGATAGCGGTGGGTGCCGGACCCGAGCGCTATCGTGCCGATGAAGCCCGCTTCGTCGACTGGTTGCCGGATGGCAGCCTGCTGGTGCTGGCAGGGCCGGCCGGCCAGTTGCAGTTGCAACGCCTGCCCACGGCGCTGGCCCCCGCCGAACCGCAACCCATCGCCGGCGATCGCATTCTGCAGGCCATCACCCCGGATCAGGGCGCTGCGGCGCTGGCATTGTTGCGCATCAATGCGCAGGGCGGCGGCACGCTGGAGAGCGTGCAGTGGCCGACACTGAACGTGCAACGACTGGTGGATGCGGCAACACCACCGACAGCGCCGCTGTGGGCGCATGACGGGCGCCGGCTGGTGTTCTCCGGGCGGCGCGGGAGCGACGCCGATCTGTATCTGGTTGAAGCCGGCAGCGCGGCGTTGCCGCGGCTGATTGCAGGCGGTGGCGGCCACTGGCGCGCCGAAGACTGGTCGCTGGATGACAGCCAGCTGCTGGCGGTGCGCGAGGATGCGATCGAAGGTTCGCAGCTGCATCGCGTGGATCCGCGCAGCGGCACCGTGCAGAGACTGATTACCGTGAAGAACAGGGGGCAGGATGCCCGCCGTGTGCGCATCACGCAGGCGCGCTTCGCGGCGGCCGGCCGCGCAGTGCTGTATCTGTCGGACGAGGGCAGCGAATTCCTGCGATTGCGCCGTCTCGATCTGGAAGATGGCGTGGTCAGCGATGTCATGCCGCCGCGAGCGCAGGACATGGAGTTGTTTGCGCTCAGCACCAACGGTCGGCGACTGGCCTGGGTCTGGAACAGCAATGGCTCGCATCGCCTGGTGCTGCGCGATCTGCCCGGCGGGCGCGAGCGCATCGCGACCAGCCTGCCCGGCGGATCCATTGCCCGTCTGAAGTTCGATCGCGGCGGCGAACAGCTGGCGATGGACATCGACAGCGATTTCGCGCCGCGTGATGTCTACGTGGTCGGATTCGATTCCGGCAGCGTCACGCGCTGGACGCGCAGCAGCGCAGGCCCCGCGGGCACGGCTTCGATGCAGATGCAGACACTGCGCTTCCCGACCTGGGATCGCGTCAATGGCCGCCCGCGCGAGCTGCTGGCGCGCGTCTACCGCCCGACGGCCGGCGGACCGCATCCGGTGCTGATCTGGCTGCCTGGCGAGGACCGCCAGCCACGCGATCATTTCGATCCACTGCTGCAGTACCTGATCGCCGAGCGCAACTACGTGGTCATCGTGCCCGCATTGCGCGGCAGTGGCGGCAAGGGGCGCAGCTTCGCCGCGCTGGATGATGGCGCACTGCGCGACGATCCGGTGCGCGATGTGGGTTCGTTGCTGGTATGGGCCGGCTTGCAGTCCGATCTGGACCGCACGCGCACCGCCATCCTCGGCAGCGGCGACTCCGCCACGCTGGCGCTGAACTCACTGCTGCAATACGGCGAGCGGCTGCGCGCGGCAGTGACCATCGATGGCAGACCTGCGACCACGCAGCCGCAGGCCTTGCGGCGGCCGGTGCTGATCGTACGTGGAATGCAGCAACCGCTGGCTTCGCGTGCCGGCACCGAACAATCAATGTGGAGTCTGCGCGCCACGGGAAATCAGATCTGGCTGGTTGGCCCGATGCAGGAGGCAGCACTGGTGGAGCCGGCGCAGGACGCCGAGATACTGCGCGTGATTGCGCAATTCCTGCAGGCTGCGAATCAGCCTGGCAACTGAATCAATCGCCCGACTGGAACCACCAGGTGCGCTTCAGCACCGTCTTCAGCGGCGGCTTCTGCTGCGCGTAGTAGGCCGCAATCTGCTCGATGTCGGCTTTGGTCAGCGTGGTGGTGAACGGCTGCATGATGGCGTTCTTGCGACTGCCGTTCCTGTACTCCTCCAGAGCGCGCGCGAGGTAGTCGGCATGCTGACCAGTCAGCGTCGGATACTCGGGAGTGATGCCCACGCCATCCTTGCCATGGCAGGCCACGCACAGTGCAGTGACCTTGGCGGGCGCGGTGCCCGTGCTGGTGGTGGTCACCGGCAGGGGCGCCCCAGCCAGGTAGGCCGCAATGTCCTGCATATCCTGGTCGCTGAGCGAGGCGGCCTGCGCATACATCGTGGCGTGCGACCGCTCCTTGTTTTTGTAGCCCTTCAGCGCGGCGACCAGATACTCGGGATGTTGCCCGACCAGCCGCGGCACGCTGTAGGTGGGATAGACGTTCTTGTAGTTCTCGATGCCATGGCAGCCCAGGCAGGTATAAGCCAGTGCCTTGCCGCGCCCCGGATCACCGGCGGCCTGCGCACCGTTCGCAGCCACCAGCAGCGCCACGACGCCGAGGGCCTGTACCAGGGATCGCATCGTCAAGGGCATACTCAGGCTCCGCGAAGTCATTGAATCCGGTCGGTAAAAACGGCCGCAAAGTGTAAGGTCTCGATCCGGGATTTGCCAGCATGATTGCCCTGATCCAACGTGTCAGCGAAGCCAGCATCAGCGTCGATGGCGAGATCCGCGCGAGCATGGGACCGGGACTGCTGGCGCTGATCGGCGTGACCTCCGGCGATGAATCAGCCAGTACGCGACGGCTGCTCGAGCGCATGCTGGGATATCGCGTGTTTCCAGACAGCGATGGACGCATGAACCGCGCATTGCGCGAGCACGGCGGCGGATTGCTGCTGGTGCCGCAGTTCACGCTGGCAGCCGATACCCGCCGCGGCACCCGTCCCGGATTCTCCACCGCCGCCGAGCCGGCGCGGGCCCGGCAGCTGTTCGATGAGCTGGTTGGGCTGGCGCGCGCCGCACACCCGCAGGTGGGCTGCGGCGAGTTCGGCGCTCACATGCAGGTCCGGCTGCTGAATGACGGTCCCGTAACCTTCTGGCTGGAAAGCTGAATTTGTGAACCGGGCCGGCGGACTGTCCCGCTGCTGTCAGCAACTTGGCCTATGATTGATGGTCTATACAGCCTGGACCTCCAGGCGGGAGCAGAGCATGGGCAACATCGGGTTCAAGGAAATCCTGCTGATTCTGGTTGTAGTGCTGCTGGTGTTCGGCACCAAGAAACTGAAGAGCATCGGTTCGGACCTCGGTTCGGCAGTGCGCGGCTTCAAGAAGTCGATGTCGGAGGGCGAGGCCGAAGAGCAGGCATCGCTGGCGGCCAACAAGCAGATCCCGGGACCGGCGGGTCGGGATGCAGAGTTCCCCGAGACCGGCAGCGGCAATCGCGATACGCACAAGAACGGGCCGGGCGGCTGACAGCGATCCGTCCGCATGTTTGAAGTCGGCTTCTCCGAGATCGTGCTGATCTTCGGCTTGGCACTGGTGGTGCTCGGGCCGGAGAAGCTGCCCCGACTGGCCGCCAATATCGGCCGCTGGGTGGGCCGGGCGCGCGCCATGGCGCGACAGTTCCGCGATCAGCTGGAGACTGAAGCGGAAAGCCTCAAGTCCACCGTGAACGAGACGCAGACCGGCCTGCAATCGGGCATCGCCGACCTGGAAGCATCACTGTCGTCGGTGGGGCGCGATCTGAACGAGACCAGCAAACAGATCGATCTCGAACTGACGCAACCCGCGCAGCCCGACCCGGCAGCGGCCAACGCGCAGCCGGACAACGGGCCCAATGAGCACCGAACCTGAGCCGCTTCCCGAAGGCACGCTGATCTCCCATCTGCTGGAACTGCGCACGCGGCTGATGCGCGCATTCCTGGCGGTGATCGTGGTCTTCGTGCCCTGCGCCATCTACGCCAACGAACTGTTCGAGTTTCTGGCGCGACCGCTGATCGCACAGCTGCCTGCGGGCAGCTCGCTGATTGCAACCGGCGTCACCTCGCCGTTCACCACGCCGTTCAAGCTGGCCTTCATGGTGGCGCTGGTGATCGCCATGCCCATCGTGCTGTACCAGATCTGGGCCTTTGTCGCGCCCGGCCTGTACCGGCGCGAGAAACGTTTCGCGCGGCCACTGCTGGTTTCCTCCATCGTGCTGTTCTACTGCGGCGTGGCCTTCGCCTACTGGGTGGTGTTCCCGGTGATCTTCAGGTTCTTCGTCGCCACGGCGCCGCGCGGCGTGGCCGTGATGACCGACATCGCCAACTACATGGATTTCGTGCTGATGATGGTGCTGTCCTTCGGCGTGGCCTTCGAGGTGCCGATTGCCGTGGTGCTGCTGGTGATGACCGGGCTGGTGAGCGTGGAAAAGCTCGGTTCGGCACGCGGCTATGTGCTGATCGGCATCTTCGTCATCGCCGCGCTTCTGACGCCCCCCGACGCCATATCCCAGAGCATCATGGCGGTGCCCATGTATCTGCTCTATGAAGGTGGCATCATCTTCGCCAGGCTGATGCGCCGCGGCGCACCCAGGGAAGATGCCGACCGATGAGCGAATCCACCACCGTAGTCGCCGCCCACTCTAACCGCAGCTTCTTCGGCCAGCCGGTCGGGCTCTCGACGCTGTTCTTCACCGAGCTGTGGGAACGCTTCAGCTACTACGGCATGCGGGCGTTGCTGGTGCTGTTCCTGGTCGATGCGGTACAGGAAGGCGGCTTCGGACTCGACGATCGCACCGCCACTGCGATCTACGGCCTGTACACGGCGGCGGTATATCTGTCGGCGCTCCCCGGCGGATGGATTGCGGACCGGCTGATCGGCACGCAGGCGGCCGCGCTGTGGGGCGGCGTGATCATCGCCATCGGGCATCTGCTGCTGGGCATCTCGGGTTCATCGCATCAGGCCTTTTATCTGGGCCTGCTGGTGATCGTGGCCGGCACCGGCCTGCTGAAACCCAATCTCAGCGCGCTGGTGGCGCAGCTCTATCCCGAGGGCGGCTCGCGCCGCGATGCCGGCTTCACCATCTACTACATGTCGATAAACGTCGGCGCCTTCCTGGGTCCGCTGCTCACCGCCTGGCTGGCGCAGCAATATGGCTGGCATGTCGGCTTCTTCGCCGCGTCGGTGGGCATGCTCGTCGGCGTGGCCTGGTTCCTGCGTACGCGGGCGCTGCTCGGCGATGCCGGCCGCGGTCAGCCGCCGGTGCCTGCCGGGCAGAAGCGACCCGATGTGAAGCTGTGGCTCAGCGTCTGCGCCGCGGTCATGGCGCTGATCGCCATCGTGATGGTCAGCGGTGTGATCCGCATTCCGCCTGCCGAGCTGCAGGCCCATTCCACCTGGATCATCGTCGCGATCTCGGCGGCCTATTTCATCTACTGGTTCTTCTTCGCCGGCCTCGATGCACCTGAACGCAAGCGCGTGGTGATGATGCTGGTGCTGTTCGTCGCGTGCGCGCTGTTCTGGTCGGGCTTCGAACAGGCCGGCTCCTCGTTCAACCTGTTTGCCGACCGTTACACCAATCGCGTTGTCGGCGACTTCACCATTCCCGCCGGCTGGTTCCAGTCGCTGAACCCCATCTTCATTGTGGCGTTTGCGCCGCTGTTCTCGGCCCTGTGGGTATGGCTGGGCGCGCGCGGGCTGGATCCCAGCTCGCCCACCAAGTTCGTGTTCGGCCTGCTGGGCATGGCGGTGGGCTTCCTGGTCATGGCCGCTGCCGCCCGCTACGTCGCCGCCGGCAGCATGGTGGCGCCGGGCTGGCTGGTCAGCGTGTACCTGATTCATACCTTCGGCGAACTGTGCCTCAGTCCCGTGGGCCTGTCGGCCTTCACCAAACTGGCGCCGGCGCGCTTCGTCGGCCAGAGCCTGGGCGTGTGGTTCCTGGGCACGGCGTTGGGCAACCTGATCGCCGGCCGCATCGCCGGAGAGTTCGAGGCCGACAACCTGCCCGCCATGCCGGGGCAGTTGATGCGTATCTTCTGGTTCGGCACGATCTGCGCAATCGTGCTGGTGGTGGTCGGAACGCTGATCAACCGCTGGATCAACGCCAAGCCGCGCGCCTGACAAAACCGGAGGGTCGCATGCTTGCTCCGCTGATCCGTTGCGCCGCGCTGTTTGCCGCCGGCGCCGCACTGCTGGCCGCCTGCACCGGCCGCCAATCCGCACCCACCGAAACCGCCGACCAGTTCGTTGCGCGGGTCAACCGCGAAATGACCGGGCTGTCGCGCGAGCTCAATGAAACCGGCTGGATCCAGGCCACCTACATCACGGCGGATTCGCAAAGCCTCAGCGCCCGCGCGCTGGACCGCTACCTGGCCTACTTCAGCTCGGCGGTAAAGGCCTCGCGCGCCTACGACGGCCAGCAGCTGTCGCCGCAAACCGCACGCGCGTTGCAGAAGCTGCGCCTCGGCGTCAGCGCACCGGCACCCGAGGATCCGGCCAAGCGCGCCGAACTGACCAGGTTGTCCACCCGACTCGAAGCCACCTATGGCGAAGCCAAGTTCTGCGTGGACGGCGCCGATCATCCCGACAGCTGCAAGGGCGTCGATGACCTCGGCGAAATTCTGGCCACCACGCGCGACTACGCGCGGCTGGAGAAAATCTGGACCGGCTGGCACGACCAGGGCGCGCAGATGCGCGAGGACTACGCACGGTTTATCGGGCTGGCCAATGAGGGTGCGAAAGAGCTGGGCTTTGCCGATCTCGGCGCCATGTGGCGTTCGGGCTATGACATGCCGGCCGATGAATTCACCGCCGTGGCCGAGAAACTGTGGAACCAGGTCAAGCCGCTGTACGAAGCGCTGCACTGCTACGCCGGCGCGAAACTGGCCGCGAAGTACGGCGCCGACAAGGTCAAGGCCGGCGAGCCGATTCCAGCGCATCTGTTCGGCAACATGTGGGCGCAGCAGTGGAACCGCATCTACGACGACATCCTGATGCCGTACCCGAGCGTGCGCGTCGAATCCGCCGATCGTGCACTGAAGGCGCAGCACTGGGACGCCGTGCGCATGACGAAATCCGCCGAGAGTTTCTACACCTCGCTGGGTTTCCAGACGCTGCCGGCCAGCTTCTGGGAACGCTCCATGCTGGTCCGTCCGCGCGATCGCGAGGTGGTGTGCCACGCCAGCGCCTGGGACATCGACACGCAGGATGATGTGCGCATCAAGATGTGCATGAAGCAGACCGAAGAAGATCTGTTCACCATCTATCACGAGCTGGGCCACGTCTATTACTACCTCAGCTACAAGACGCTGCCGTACCTGTTCCAGGACGGCGCGCATGACGGTTTCCATGAAGCCATCGGCGACACCGTGAATCTGTCGGTGACGCCGGCCTACCTGACGCAGATCGGCCTGGCGCGCGCCGCCAAGCCCAGCCGCGAAGCGGTGCTCAATGCACAGATGAAGCTGGCCGCCGAGAAGATCGCCTTCCTGCCCTTCGGCAAGGTGGTGGACGAGTGGCGCTGGAAGGTGTTCTCGGGCGAGATCAAGCCGGCCGACTACAACCGCAGCTGGTGGGAACTGCGCCGCAAGTACCAGGGCATCGCGCCGCCGGTCGTGCGCGATGAGACGCAGTTCGATGCCGGCGCCAAATATCACGTGCCGGGCAACACGCCGTACACGCGCTACTTCCTGTCTTTCATCCTGCAGTTCCAGCTGCACAAGGCGCTGTGCGATGCCGCCGGCTTCAAGGGCCCGCTGCACGAGTGCTCGGTGTTCGGCAGCAAGGAAGCCGGCGCGAAGTTCCAGCAGATGCTGGCCGCCGGCGCCAGTGAGCCCTGGCAGGACACGCTGGAAAAACTCACCGGAAAACGCGAGATGGATGCCGCGGTGATCATCGAGTACTTCCAGCCGCTGATGCAGTGGCTGGCCGAACAGAACAAGGGCCGCAGCTGCGGCTGGACCTGAGTGAACACCACCGCCGCCAGCGCCGGCGCGCAGCTGACGTTGCGCGCCGTGGTGCTGGGCATCGTGCTGGCTGCATTGCTGGCGGCCGCCAACACCTATCTCGGCCTGTTCGCCGGATTGACCATCGCTTCCGCCATTCCAGCGGCGGTGGTATCGATGGCGGTGCTGAAGCTGCTCGGCGGCGGCAGCATTCTCGAGAACAACATCGTGCAGACCGGCGGCTCGGCCGGCTCTTCCACCGCCACCGGCGTGATCTTCACCGCACCGGCGCTGGTGATGCTGGGCTTCTGGAGCGATTACCGCTACGGCTGGATCTTCGCCTTCGCCGCGCTGGGCGGCGTGCTCGGCGTGCTGTTCACGGTACCGCTGCGGCGCGCGCTGATCGTCGAACAGAAACTGCGCTTTCCCGAAGGCGTGGCCGCGGCCGAAGTGCTGCGCGCCGGTGCCGACCCGGCGCGTGGCGCGAAGTTGCTGGCCATCACCGCCGCCGCCGGTGCAGCACTGAAGCTGTGCGCCGCCAACGGCCTGCGCCTGATTCCGGATGCCGCCGCGGTGGCCGGCTTCGCCGGCAAGGGCCTGATGTATCTGGGCACCAACCTGTCGCCCGCCATTCTCGGCGTGGGCTATATCTGCGGCATCAACGCCGGCATCGTGATGATTGCCGGCAGCCTCATCGCCTGGGACATCGCGCTGCCGATCTATTCCGCCTTCCATGATGTCGCCGGCGCCAGTGCCGCCGACGCGGCCTATCTGATCTGGTCGAAACAGATCCGCTACATCGGCGTCGGCACCATGGTCATAGGAGGACTGTGGACGCTGTATTCGATCCGCGGCGCCATGATCTCCAGCGTGCGCGCTGCACTGAGCGCCACGACGCGGCTGTCGAATGGCGGCAGCGATCATCGCGAGCAGGACCTGCCGCTGCGCTGGATGCTGATCGGTGTGGCGGTATGCACGGTACCTCTGTTCTTCATGTATCACGAAGTGGTCGGCAGCTATCTGGTCAGCATTCCGATGACGCTCGCCATGATCGTGCTGGCCTTCGTGTTCTGCGCCGTATCGGCCTACATGACCGGTCTGGTCGGCGGTTCCAACGATCCGGTGTCCGGCATGATCATCGCGACCATTCTGGCCGGCTCGGCACTGCTGCTGGTGCTGACCGGCGGCAATACCGCCGTCGGCCCGGTGGCCGCCGTGATGATCGGCGCCGCCGTGTGCTGCGCGCTGTGCCTGGCCAGCGACAATCTGCAGGACCTGAAGTGCGGTCACCTGGTCGGCGCCACGCCCTGGCGCCAGCAGCTGATGCTGGCCATCGGCGCCGTCACCAGTGCGCTGGTGCTGGCGCCGGTGCTGAACCTGCTGGCGCGCGCCTATGGCATCGGCGTGGCCGATGCGGCACATCCGAATCCGCTGATTGCCCCGCAGGCGGTGCTGATCAGCTCGGTGTCGAAGGCGCTGTTCGGCGGCTCATTGCCCTGGAACATGGTGATCGCCGGCGTGTTGATCGGCGTGGTCGTGATCGTGATCGATGAGTGGCTGCGGCGCGGAGCGCACGGCTTCCGCGCGCCAGTGCTGGCAGTGGCCGTGGGCGTGTACCTGCCGCTGGATGTGATGATGCCGATCTTCCTCGGCGGCGTGCTGAGCTGGCTGGTGAATCGACGCAACCGCGACAACAGCGGCGAATCGCTGGCCAGCCGCGGCATGCTGTTCGCGGCCGGTCTGATCGCCGGCGAATCGCTGATGGGTGTGCTGATTGCCTTCCCCATCGTGCTGTCCGGTCGCGCCGATGTGTTGTCGCTCCCCGCAGCCTGGCAACTACCGGCCTGGGCCGGGCAACTGCTGGGCCTGGCGGTGATGGCCGTGATCGGCGCCTGGCTGTACCGCGCCGCCACGCGCAGCAAGTAGGCGATGTCTTCGATGCCGAACAACGCCGACCGCAGGCGGCTGTATCTGGCCTTCTTTTCGGTCTATGTGTTCTGGGGCTCGAGCTTCGTGGCCGCGCGCATCGGCGTGCAGCAGCTGCCACCCTTCCTGTTCGGCGGTGTGCGCTTCATCATCGCCGGCGCCATCATGCTGCTGATCTCGAAGCTGTATCGCAATCGCGTGCAGCCGCAGCGGCACGAATGGCGGCATCTCATCGTGCTGGCCTGCTGTGGCTTCCTGCTGTCCAACGGCCTCAATGTGTGGGCACTGCAGTTCGTGTCGTCGAATCAGGCCGCGCTGCTGAATGCCAGCGTGCCCTGCTGGATCGTATTGCTGGGCGCCTTCGGCTCGCGCGCGCATCGGCCCGGCCCACGCGCCATGCTGGGTGTGCTGCTTGGCGTGATCGGCACCATGCTGGTGATCGGCAAGGGCGCCGGCAGCAGCGGCCCGTTGGGCGCGCAGCTGGTCATGCTGGCCGGCTGCTTCGCCTGGGCGGTGTCGACCATCTACCTGCGCAACAGTGGCAACGTGCTGCCGGTGCTGACACTGATCGGCTGGCAGATGTTTCTCGGCGGCGTCTCGCTGCTGCTGGTGGGTCTGGTCATCGGCGAGTTGTCGCGCTGGCAATGGACGGTGCCGGGCACGATTTCATTGGCGTATCTGATCGTGTTCGCATCCTGCTGTGCGCACACCGCACACGCCTGGCTGGCCACGCGCACCACACCGGCACGGCTGGGCACCTACGGCTACGTGAACCCGGCCATCGCCGCGCTGCTGGGCTGGCTGGTGCTGGATGAGAGGCTGGGCGTATTGCAGCTGCTGGGCATGGCCGTGGTGCTGGGTGGCATGCTGCTGATCAATTGGCCGCGCGTGTCCAGGTGATCGCTTACTGCTCCCGCACCGGCGGCGACGCCAGGGAAAACACCACTGCTCGCAGTTCCTTTTCACTGCCCGTTCACTGTTGAGAACGCTCGCAGCCATTACGGCTCCGTGCTGCCTGTTTCGCTATACACGCGGACACGATGCGTGCGCCATGCCGATCGGACAAGACGGCAATTCGGGCTCTTCACGTAGAAACGTGGTCCCGATCCTCGCGGTGGAACGCGTAGGCATCCGAGGGCAGCGGGGCGAGCGACAGCAGGATGGCCGCGCACACCGATAGAGCCCGACTCAAGGTCGTTCGCCAAGCCATGATCTGATCCTTCCCTGGTTCCTGATCTGTCTTCCGTGACGTTTTCGCTCAGCGCTACTTCTTCTTCACTGCAGCCGACGGCTCCTGCGGGGGCGCCTCGGCCTGCAGGCGCTGCACGCTCGAGCGGCCACCCGGCTCCGCCGGCTTGGAGATCCACACCACCTGTTTGTGCGGTTCCTTGTCTGCGCCGACGGTGGTCTCTTCAACGATGAGACGGTCGGCCAGCACCTGCGTGATCACGAGCGTGCCGCTGATGGGGGCCATGTGCGATGATCCGATCTGCGGAGGTGCCCCATGGGAAAGGAACACGTTGATCGACTGCGGCGGACGCCCGCATACCCGTTCATCGAGGCTGCGCACTACCTCAACATGCCGGTGAGCACGCTGCGCGCGTGGTGTATCGGGCAGGATTACAAGGTCAACGGAGCGCCCCGGCGATTCCAGCCGCTCATCGAGCTGGACGGCACCAAGAGCGAGGGCCTGTCATTCCTGAACCTCGTGGAGGCGCATGTCCTGGCGGCTATCCGCCGTAAGCACGACATCCCGCTGCCCAAGGTTCGGGAGGCTTTGGCGTTCATGCAGGCGAAGATGAATACGCCGCGGCCGTTGGTGGAGCGTTCCTTCCAGACCGATGGCGTAAATCTCTTTGTCGACGAACTCAGTTCCCTCGTAAACGTGACGCGCGAGGGCCAGATCGAAATGAAGGAGCTGCTGCTGGCGCACCTTCATCGGATCGAACGTGATCCTGCCGGCCTTCCCATCCGCCTGTTTCCGTTCACCCGGACGGGAACGCAGGAGCGGGAGGCGCCTGTGCAGATCGATCCCACCGTTGCCTTCGGGCGCCCCTCCTTGCGCGGCCGAGCGGTTCCCGCGGCGGTTCTGGCGGACCGCTTCAAGGCTGGCGAGCCGATGACTGAGCTGGCCAGCGATTTTGGCGTCACCGTGGAGGTCATTGAAGACGCCATCCGGTGCGAGCTTGATCGCGCGGCCTGAGCCGACCTTCTACGTCGACGAGTCCATCTTCTCGAATGCCCTCGTTGCGGAGCTGACGGCGGCCGGCATCGCCTTCGACCGGGTCGGATTAACCGTCCCGTTGGGCGCCCCAGACGAGGTCTGGCTTTCCCATTGTGGAAAGCACTCCTACCTTGCCCTCACCCGGGATCAGCGGATCAGGTACCGCGCTCTGGAGAAGCAGGCCCTGATCGACCACGGCGTCGCGTGCTTCACATTCACTCAAGGGCAGGCAACGGCGACCCAAGTGCGCAACGCGCATCGTCGAACTGGCGCCGAAGATGGTGGCGATCGCCGCCAGCCAATCGCGGCCGCTTCTCTACACATTTGGCCTGACCGGGGGGCTTGCGAAGGTGACGTTGCGAAGCGGCCGAGAATCGAAGTAGGCGGCGCCCAGCCAACGGCGGGGCAGCCGCTTCTCGATCTCGCGTCGCTGCTGCCCAGTGCTGAGGGCTGCCCCAAGAACGCAAAGGGCGGAACGGCGACTAAGGTTTCTGTTGGGTCGTCACCATGGGAGGCGCGGCCCAGAAGGACCCAGATTGAATAGTTTGATGAGCCAATTCGAATCGGGACGAGCAAAGGGTAGCCAGCCGCTCGCCGGACCATGCAAAACGGCGCACTCGATTTGAGTGCGCCGTTCCGCTGACCCGGAGCGGAACGCCCCAGGTCATTCGGGCGTCAATTGGTCGTGATGCGCGTCAGCGTGACCGCACTCTCGCCGGGCGGCGTGACAGTCAGCGTGTCACCGCTGACGGAGAAGCCGAAGGTGTCGCCGTCCATGCCGGCATCGCCATTGGCATCGAGTGCAAACAGCGTGCTGCTCACCGCAGCACCGGCGCTCAGATTGGAAGTGATGCTGCCGGAAGCCACGGTGTACTGGCCATCTTCAAAGCCGTTCCAGGCGCCCGCGCCGCTGCTGGCGCTGGAACTCAGAAGCTCATCGGTCGTCGTGAGCATGTAAGTACCGTCGCTGAGGAAGACGACGAAGTCCTGCGAATCAGGCATGGCCCAGCTGCCGGTCAGGCTGCCGCTGGTGCCGGTCACCGCCGTAGCTACATCGGCCGTCGTTTCCCCATCGGCCAGCAGACTCAGCGAAGTGGCGCTGGTCTGGGTCAGCGTGCCGGTGAATCCGCTCAGACCGGCATCGTTGGTGTCGGTGTCCACCATCCGCAGCACGGTGCTGAATGCATTGGTGGTCGAGTTCCAGCTGTAGATGCCGTATTCCACCGTGTTGTCGAGGTCGCCTGCCGCGCCATTGTGCGAGGCGATTACATAGCTGCCGTCGGCATAGAACGTGACGACCGTTCGCCCAAGCATGTATGTGCCGGTCAGCGTTGAAGCGGTCTTCGCGGCACATTTCACCTGTGCCTGGGTGTTGTTGCCGCCAGCAATCGAACCCCAGGTGTTGCCCAGAATGCAGGTCAATCCTGTCGGCTGCGCGCTCAGACTGACGTGGAATTCGGTGCCAGTGGCCAGTCGCTCGTTGAAATTGAAATTGGCGCTGCCGGAAGACACGGTGATCTCGTCCAGCTGCGCGCCGGTGTCGGCGTTGCTCAGCTTCAGCTTCAGGCCACTGGCGGTCAGGCCGGTGATGTCGCCGCTCACCTGGTAGTCGGTGACGAAGGAAGTGTCGCCGCCGCCGCAGGCGCTGAGCGACAGACCGACGACACCGGCCAACAGGCATTGACTGAGTTGCATCATGTAAGCTTCCTCCCAGATGAATTTTCCAAGTGTATAGGCTTGACACCTGTAGCGGACGGGTGCTACCAGGACGAAAACCATGCGGCATGGTCAGGGAGAGTCTGCTTAATCCGCCTCACCCAAACGAGCGAGGTCTAACTGAACTGTGAAGCGCGCACGTCAACAGTGAAAGATCATGCTGCGGGATTTCATGTAACAGGATTTGACGGCCAATGATCCGGCATCGAGAACAACAACTATCGAATCTGATCGCTTCCATCTACGACTCCGCCACTGATCGCAGCGCATGGGCCAGGACGCTGTAGAACAGTTGTAGCTGAATCGAGAACTGGCACGCCACTACGACGTGTGTCGGAGTTGATGCCTCAGCGCAGCTGGCCGCGCCGCACCGCGAACGTCAACGCCGCTGATCCCGGCGTTCGCCCAGTTGCGGAACCGAGGGCAGCAATCACGATTTGCGGCGCGCCGTGCAATGTGAGGGCATGGCCGCAGGCCATGCGCCGCCATGAGTGAGCGATGCTCGCGGCTCCGCGACTGGGCGATCAGCGTGGCGGCCGGTGGATGACAATGTCGATCTTGCCGCGCGGCCCGATCAGCCAGGCGCCGATCCAGCCGGCCAGGCCGACCACGATGGCGCCCAGCAGCGCCGCGCCGAAGCTGTCGATGTGAAAGCCGGGCAGCATGGCGGCCACCAGCGCCAGCATGCCGGCATTGATGACGAACAGGAACAGTCCCAGCGTCAGCAGCGCCAACGGCAGGGTCAGGATCAACGCCAACGGCCGCACCACCGCATTGACCACACCCAGCAACACACCGGCCAGCAGCAGCGTGGCCGGGTCGTCGATGCGGATGCCATCCACCCAGAACGTGGCCAGCCACAGGCCCAGCGCGGCAATCATGGCGCGCACCAGAAATCCGGTCATGGCCGCACGCGCCTTTCAGTGGCGATCTTCAGGCGCTGCAGTGCGCGGGCCCAGCCGTCGCGCAGCCGCAGATAGAACGGCTCCCACTGGGGCCCATCGGGAATGCCCGAGCCCAGCAGCCGCAGCACCGAGCCACCCTCGGCGGTATCCAGAATGAAGTCGTCGACGATGACGCTGTCGGTGGCCGGCATGCCGCGTTCCGGCATGTACAGCAGACGCAGCCGGCGCGGTGGCAGGAACACGTCCATGTGCGCTTCGCGCTCCAGATCGCGCTCGGCGCGGATACTGAAGCTGCCGCCGGGGCGTGCATCGATGCGCGCTGCAGGGGCATACCACTCGGCCACCCGTTCAGGCTCGATCAGTCCACGCCACAATATTTCCTGCGGCGCAAGCACATCGATGCGATGCGCATAGCCGCGCGGGCGCTCAGGCACGCGATTGCCTCCCGCGATCACGCCACAACACCAACGCAATCGGCGCCAGCGAGACCAGGATGATCAGAATGGTCACCAGTCCGAAGTTGTTCTTCACCGGCAGCAGATTGCCGAACAGGAAACCGGTCACCATGAACAGCGCGACCCAGCCCGCGCCGCCGCCGATGTTGTAGAGCTGGAAGCGGCCCCAGTGCATGCGGCTCACACCGGCCACGAAGGGCGCAAAGGTGCGGATGATGGGCACGAAGCGCGACAGCACGATGGCCATGCCGCCGTGACGAGTGAAGAAATCCTCGGTGCGCTGCAGATACTCCCGGCGCAGGAACCGCCCGTTACCGGCGAAGGCGCGCTGGCCGATCGCCCGGCCGATGAAATAGTTGGCGGTGTTGCCGGCAATTGCGGCAAAAATCAGCAAGGCCGTCATCCATCCCAGATGCAGCGTGCCGCTGGTATCCACTGCGGTCAGCGCGCCCAGCGCGAACAGCAGCGAATCGCCGGGAAGAAAGGGTGTCACCACCAGACCCGTTTCGGCAAAGATCACTGCAAACAGGATGGCGTAGATCCAGATGTCATAGCGCATGATCAGCTCGATCAGATGCCGGTCCAGATGCAGGATGAGATCGAGGAACTGCTGCAGCAAAGCCATGTCGGCAGCTCAGGAACGACGCGGACGGCGTGGCGCAGCCGCCAGGTGCGGCCCACCGCGCAATCCCTGCAGCGCAACGCCAATGACGCTGTCGCGGCGGGCCAGCGTAGGTGCATCGTCCGCGGTGTCCAGATCCGGCAGCGGCGCCTCGTCAACATTGATCACGACATCGGGCGTGATGCCGCGCTGGTTCAACGACTGGCCCTTCGGCGTGTAGTAATTGGCCGTGGTCAGCTTCAGCGCCTGTCCGCCAGAGAGCGGCATCACCGACTGCACCGACCCTTTGCCATAGGTGCGGCGCCCATACAACGTGGCGCGATTGTTGTCGCGCAGGGCAGCGGCGAGGATTTCCGCGGCCGAGGCCGATCCGCCATTGACCAGCACGGCGATGCGCGCGCCGGACAGAAGATCCCCCGGCTCGGCCTGCTCGATGAAGGCGGCGTCTTCGCTGCGGCCACGACCGCTGACGATCACGCCCTGTTCGAGGAAGTTGTCGGCCACCGCCACCGCGGCATCCAGCACGCCACCGGGATTGTTGCGCAGGTCGATGACCAGACCCTGCAGCGTGTTGCCATGGGCCCGACCCTGCAACCGCACCAGCTCGCGGGCAAACTCATCGGCAGTGGATTCGGTGAAGCTGCTGATGCGCAGATAACCATAGTCCGGAGCCAGCAGCTGCGCCGCGACGCTGGGCAGTTCCACTTCGGAGCGCACAATGTCGAAATCCAGCGGCTGTCCTTCGCGCAACACCGACAGCCGCACGCGGGTGCCCGGCTCGCCGCGCACGCTGTTGACCGCGGCATCGAGCTGATCGGCGCCGAAGCGGCGGCCATCGATGGTGACGATCAGATCGCCCGCGCGCACGCCGGCACGGGCGGCCGGCGAGCCGGTCATGGACCCGGTGACGCGCACACCGTCGGCAACCGCTTCCACCTCGATGCCGATACCCGCGTACGATCCGCTGGTCATCAGCTTCAGCGCGGCGTATTCGTCGCTTTCCAGGAAGCCGGAGTAGTCGTCCAGACCCTCCACCATGCCGTGCATGGCCTGGCGCATCAGCTGATGATCGTCGACCGGATCGACATAGTATTCGCGCACGCGCTGCAGGATTTCCGCCAGCAGCCGCGCATCTTCCCAGGGTACGACGGGGGTCTCCGCAACGGCAGCCACCGATGAGGCTGACCGCTCAGCCATTACACGGCCAGCCACCGACAGCATGATGCCGAGCATCACTCCGGCCAGCAGGGCGATGACCCAACGGGTGCGGGAAATCATGCCTCGATACTACACGGCAATGGCGGTAAACGGCGCGTCCGGCGGGTGAGGGCTGGCCGCGGCGGCGGCATACAGCGGCAACTGGGCCAGTACATCGGCCAGCAGCATCGGCTTGCCGATGGCGAAACCCTGACCATAGTCGACGCCCAGCTGGGCGACGCGCATGCGGATCTCATCGGTTTCCACATACTCGGCCACCGTGACCAGATTCATGGCGCGCGCCAGCTGGGCCACGGCCTGGATCATCGACTCGGCCTTGGGATCCTTGAGCACATCGCGCACGAAACTGCCGTCGATCTTCAGCATGCTGATGGGCAGCGAGCGCAGATAGGCCAGCGAACTGAGGCCGGTGCCGAAATCATCGAGCGCAATGCCGCAACCCAGCTTGCAAAGGCGCCGCATCAGCTCTTCGGCATGCTTCAGATTGCCCACCGCGGCGCTTTCAGTCAGCTCGAAGCACAGCGCAGCCGGATTGATGCCACTGGTCTGGATCAGCCCGGCCACATGGTCGGTGAAGCCTGCTTCGCGCAGCGACTGGCCGGAAAAATTGATGGTGAATATCACCGGGTCTTCGGCCAGCAGGTCGGCATGCGGCTTCAGCATTTCGATGGCCTGGCCGATCACCCAGCGATCGATCTCCGGCATGATCTGGTAGCGCTGCGCTGCTGACAGGAAGTGATCCGGTCCCACCGTCACGCCATCGGCATTGATCATGCGCAGCAGAATCTCGAAATGCGGCACGTGATGCCGCGTCGACAGCGGCGCCAGCAGCTGCGCGTTCAGCAGCAGCCGGTCTTCGACCATGGCCGTGCGCAGATCGCCAATGACGTTGATGTCGGTGAAGCGCTTGATGATGCTGGCGTCGGATTCCTCGAACACCTCGACGCGATTGCGGCCGCGGTCGTTGGCCGCCTTGCAAGCCGTTTCGGCGGCAGCGAAGGCATGCGTGAACCCCTGGCAGCGCGCGTCCACGGCGGCCACACCGATGCTGGCCGAAACCTGCATACTGCCATCGCCGATCTGCATGGAAATCTTCTCGACGCCCTGGCGCAACGCTTCGGCAAAGTTGCTGGCCACGTTCAGTTCGGCCAGAAACAGCAGCGCAAAGCGGTCACCGGAAATACGTGCGGCGATTGCGCCCGGCGGCAGACGCTGCCGGATCAGTTCGCCTACCTGCGTCAGCACACGGTCGCCCACATGCATGCCGAAAGTGTCGTTGATGACATGCAACCGGTTCATGTCGAGGTACAACGCGCTCCAGCTGGAGCTGCCGCTGCGCGCCTTCAGCACGCTTTGCACGCGCTGTTCAAAGGCAGGACGGGTCAGCAGGCCGGTCAACGCGTCGTAGCTGTTGCTGATCATGGTGCCGACGCGTCGCGCCACCAGTTCGGCCAGGCGCATATGCCGGGCCACGAACTCCGGTGCGTCATCGCGGCGGAACAGCGCCAGCACACCCATGGGCGTGCCGTCATTACGCAGCACCGGGCAGGACAGGATGCAGCAGCACGACGCCTTCTCGCCGCTCGTCAGCTTGACCCGGCTGGCAATCACGGCCTCGCGGCGCATCTGCGCCATCGACAGCAGATGACGATGTGCCTTGGCCACCAGCCCCGGATCCATCGCATCCTTTTCGCCGGCATGCACCAGCACCAGGTTCTTTTCCGGAACGATCAGTGCCGCCAGTCCCGCCGACATGTGTCGCGCGGCATTGGCAAGAATGTCCTTCAGGTCGTCGGCGGAATCGGCGTGGCGCTCGGCGCCGCTGCCAGCCACTTCCAGCAGCATCGACAGGTCGCTGTCATGCGTGGCCACCGAATCCTGCAGATCGACGATTTCGCGGCGTGCCAGCAGCTCGCGTCGCAAGCACTCGATGGCCGGCCGCACCAGCGCATGGAAGTAGCTGAACGGCCGCTGTTCGGCTTCGGTGCCGGCGCGACAGCGCACCGCCACCACGGCGAACACTTCGTGCTCCTCACCGTCGCGGCGCAGCCAGAACACATAGAGCGGCTCGCCTTCATCCGACTGCAGCTCTTCACCGGGTTGTCCCGGCTGCCGGGCAGCGGTGCTCAGTGATTCCCAGATCAGACGTCGCGTGGCCTGATCGATGGCCATCATCTCGCTGGACCAGCAGACTTCGGCGCGCACATTGAACACGCTGAGACCGCTCATGCGCGGCAGCAGCACGCGCACCAGCTGCGCATAGGGATCGAGCGACGACCAGGTCACCGTCGAGGCAGTGTTGGCAGCGGAAGTGTCGTCGGTCATGGCTGGGGGCATCCGACGCCCAGAATCGTCGATCCCGGTCACCCAGGACCATGAACCGCGTCGCCTTTTCTTGTAGGTAGGGGACTTAGTGCGGGAATCAGCCCGGGCCGGCGCGCCGGAACCAAGGCCTGGGGTCGATGGGTTTGCTGGCACGGCGGATCTCGAAGTAGAGCTCCGGGCGGGTGCGCCCGCCGGTATCCCCAGCCGAAGCGATCACCTCTCCGGCGCTGACATTCTCACCCACCGCCTTGTGCAGCTGGTCGTTGTAGCCATACAGGCTCAGGTACCCGTCGCCGTGATCGAGGATGGTCAGCAGGCCGAGCCCGGGCAGCCAGTCGGCGTACACCACCCGGCCAGCCGACACCGCTCGTACCGCTGCGGCCCGTTCGGTGGCGATGACCACACCGTCCCAGCGCACGCCGGAGGCACGCTGCTCGCCATAGCGGGCCACCAGCCGCCCCGACACCGGCCACTCCAGCCGGCCGCGCAGTTTGCTGAAGGCCGTGTTCGTATCGGGCGGTGGCGCCGTGCGCAGCGAGCGTTCCAGCTCCCGCAGCAGTTTTTCCAGGTCAGCCTGCTGGGCGCGCAACCGTGTCAGGGCCTGGGTGCGCGACTGCGCTTCCCGCTGCAGCGTGGCCAACACCTTCTGCCGCTCATTGCGCCGGCCCTGCAGCTGTTCCAGCCGTGTCTGTCGCTGGCGCTGCAGCTCCGAGAGGCGCTCCTCGGTGGAACTCAGTTCGGCATCGATGGCATCGAGACGCACCAGGCGCTGCTGGATGGTGGCGATCTGCCCGGCGCGGGCGCGACCGAAGTAGCTGTAATAGCCCAGCATGCGACCGACGCGCGCCGGCTCGCGCTGGTTCAGCAGCAGTTTCAGCGGCTCGGTCTGGCCGATGGCATAGGCCACCCGCAGCTGGCTGGCCAACGCGGTCCGTTCGCCATCCAGCAACTGCTGCTCCTTCTGCCGCTCCTCGGTCAGGCGCGCACGCTGCGCGCTGCTTTCGCTCTGCTGCTCCTGCACGCTCTGCAGCTGTTGCCGGGCTTCACCCACCGACAGCTCGGCCTCGCGCAGATTGCGCGTGACGCGGTCGCGCTGCGCGGCATCACGGCCCAGTTCGCCGGTCAGCTTTTCAATGCGCTCGCGGATGGTCTGCAGTTGCTGTTCGGTCTGCCGCGCCGATGTTGCGGCTGCCAGTGGCATGGCGGTCAGCAAGGCCGCGATACAGGGCAAACAGCAACGCAAGAGGTTCATGGCAAAAGTCTAGCGCAGCAGGGCTATAATGCGCGGCCCTGAAAACAGGGCAATGCATGGATCAGAGGCCGTCATGGCGCAGTTGCTGCAATACATCGCCAATCATCCGTGGCTGTCCGGCTTCGCACTGGTGGCTGCGACGGCGGTGCTGATCTATGAATCGCGCGCCCGGATACAGAACGAGAATTCGGTCAGCCCGCAGGAAGCGGTGCGGCTGATGAACCAGGGGGCCGCGCTGCTGGATGTGCGTACCAGCGAGGAATTCGCCGGCGGTCATGTGCGCGGCGCGCGCAACCAGCCGCTGGCGTTGCTGGGCGAGGCCGAGGACAAGCTGAAGAAGCACAAGGACAAGCCGGTCATCGTCTGCTGCGACCGCGGTTCGCTGGCGTCCACGGCGGTTCGCGTGCTCGGCAAGCAGGGCTTCACCAAGGTATTCAACCTGCGCGGCGGCCTGACGGCCTGGCGCACCGAGAACCTGCCGCTGGTGCGCGACTGACGGATGGGCGCCGCGCCGGTCGTGATGTACACCCGTTCGTGGTGTCCCTACTGCCACCGCGCACGCGCCCTGCTCGAACGCCGTGGCGCGCGCTTCGAGGAGATCGACATTGAGGAACATCCGGAACGGGCAGCCGAGATGATTGCGCGCAGCGGCCGGCGCGCGGTGCCGCAGATTTTCATCGGCGATCGCCATGTGGGCGGCTCCGATGATCTGCATGCGCTGGATGCCGCCGGCGAACTCGAGCCCCTGCTGCGCGCCGGCTAGAATCCCTGCGGCCTTATTTTCACAGACAGACCCTTACAGCAATCACCAGGAACACCATCATGACCGAAGCTGCTGCCACCGATAGCCAGAACAACCAGCCTGCCGCCGCCCAGCTGGCACTGCAGGCGGTGTACATCAAGGACTGCTCCTTCGAGTCTCCGCAGGGTCCGCGGCTCAATGGCGAGTGGAATCCGCAGATCGGTCTGGATCTGAACACCGCGGTGAATCCGATCGACGGCGACCTGCGCGAAGTGGTGTTGACGGTGACGGTGTCGGCCAAGCAGGGCGACCGCACCGTGTTCCTGATCGAGGTGAAGCAGGCCGGTGCCTTCGTGATGCAGAACCTCTCGCAGGAAGACTTCAAGCGTGCCGCCGGTGTCATCTGCCCTGGCGTGCTGTTCCCGTATGCGCGCGCGGTGGTCTCGAACCTGATCAGCCAGGGCGGCTTCCCGCAGCTGCTGCTGCCGCCGGTCAACTTCGAAGCGCTGTACACCGCCAGCAGCGACGCCGCCGCAGCGGCCACCGCCACCAAGAACTGATGAGCACCAGCGCCGCGGCCGCCGCAGAGATCGCCGTGCTCGGCGCGGGTTCCTGGGGCACGGCGCTGGCGATCCAGTGCGCGCGGGCCGGCGCCGCGACACGGCTGTGGGGCCGGGATGCCGCGTTGATGCGTGACATGGCCCGCGATCGCTGCAATCGCCGCTACCTGGCTGATGCGCCGTTTCCGGAACGCCTGCAGGTGGTGGAGGATCTGGCCGCTGCGCTGGCCGGCGTCAACGACGTGCTGGTGGCGGTGCCCAGCGACGGCTTCCGGGAGCAGCTGCAACAGCTGCGTCCGCTGCTGCGGCCCGAACAGCGGCTGTGCTGGGCCACCAAGGGATTCGAGATCGTCAGCGGCAAGCTGCCGCATCAGGTGGTCGGCGAAATCTTCGGCGCCGAACGACCCACCGCCGTGCTCTCCGGACCCACCTTCGCGCATGAGGTGGGCCAGGGATTGCCCACTGCCATGACCATTGCCTCGCTCGATGCGGATTACGCCGCCTCGCTGGCGCATGACATTTCATCGGAAAATTTCCGCGCCTACACCTCCACCGACATCACCGGCGTCGAGGTCGGCGGTGCGGTGAAGAATGTCATCGCCATCGGCGCCGGCATGCTCGATGGCCTGGGCTTCGGCGCCAACTCGCGCATTGCGCTGATCACGCGCGGACTGATGGAGATGACGCGTCTGGGCATCGCACTGGGTGCGCGGCGCGAAACCTTCATGGGCCTGGCTGGTCTCGGCGATCTGGTGCTGACCTGCACCGACGATCATTCGCGCAACCGGCGTTTCGGGCTGATGCTGGCGCGCGGCCGCAGCGTGGATCAGGCGCGTCATGAAATCGGTCAGGTGGTCGAGGGCTATCACGCTGCGCGCGCCCTGCAATCGGTGGCGGCGCGCGAACGGGTCTCGATGCCGATTGCCGAAGGCATTCACGGCGTGCTGTATCACCATCTCGAAGTCAATCAGGTGGTGCGCGGTCTGATGACGCAGCCGATCGGACCGGAGTTCGATTAGCGCTGGCCTGCGCCGGCCTTCGCGAGGGCTTCAGGCGGTCAGTTTGAGCAATCCGAACAGCACACCTGCACACGCGATTGCTACGGAACCCAGTTTGACTGTCAGCTGCGATTGCAGCTTGTCCATCTTCTGTTCGAGTCCGTCGCGGACGTGGTGCAGGCTGCCTTTGAGTGCTTCCACGTCCTTTGACAGCAATTCAAATTTTGATGCCATTTCCTGCCGGACCAGCCTCATCTCAGCACTGAACTCGCTGCGCGTGACCAACTGGGCGAGCGCGTCCTGCTCCATCGCGTCGATGACGGCACGAGCCTTGTCATTGGGGACGTTGATGCTCACCAGCGCATCATACAGCGAGTACAAAACGCCCATGATCCCGCTCTCCACAATTGCTCTCGAACCGGGGATTCTCCGCTGGCGGAAGATCTTGTTCACCGCGCAAATCTCCGGCGTTTAGCCAAAAATCGACCACCTGCCGGGATTCACTCGGCCTGGATCTATGCGCAGCGTGTTCGCACCGCGTTGAGGGAGCGGTGGGCATGTGGTCAAATCAATGCGAAGAAGAGCGGCAGGGTTGGTGGAGTTATGCACCAAATTCAATGCAGATGCGGCGCCATACGCGGTCAAATTCACGATACGGGAACCTGCAATCGGGTCGTTTGTTACTGCTCCGATTGTCAAGCCTTCGCGAAATTTCTCGGCAAGTCCGACGAAGTGCTGGATGTACATGGTGGGACTGAAATCGTGCAAGTAGCTCAGCCGCGCCTGATCTTTTCACAAGGTCAAGAGCATCTCGCCGCAGTGCGGCTCAGCGAGAAAGGCATGGTTCGGTGGTATGCGGCATGCTGCAAGACACCTATTGGGAACACCATGCTCGACCCTAAAGTCTCCTTCATTGGTCTTATTCACTCATCGCTCGATCGCTCTAAAATGGACATGGACTTCGGAAAAAACGTTGCCCGAGTGAATACCGATGCAGCGCTTGGAGAGCCGAAGCCGAAGCAGAGGGGACTTCTCGGCGTCATCCTGCGATTTCTCTGGCTCGTTTTCTCAACGCGCATAGGCGGTCGGTACAGGAAATCGCAGCTATTCAATGAGTCTGGTGCCCCCGTCGTACGTCAAACGGTACTTACTGCCGAAGAACTCGGGCACTTGAAGAGTGCCGTATAACATGGCGCTCAAGCGGCACAGTCGCTATCGTGCCCGCCCCTTAAGCTTTACATTAGTAGGCGGCACTACACGCGCCTGCAACCAATCAACAACCATGCAAAGCAACAGCAAGATTGTCCTCCGCTTCATGGAGGAAGTTCTAAATCAGGGAAATATCGACTCCACCGGCCAGTTCTTTTGGGAGGACATGGTGGAGCAGGTTCCGTTTCCCGGTCAGGGTCCGGGCGTGGAGGGTTTGAAAGATGTCCTGCGCGGGATGCGCGCCGCTTTTCCAGATATGCACTGGTCGATCGAGGAACAGATGGCCGATGGCGACAGGGTGCTGACCCGCTTCGAGTGGACGGGCACCCACCGGGGCGAATTTCTCGGCGTGCCCGCCACGGGGCGCCCCGTCAAGGTCTGGGGCACGGTCATTGACCGGTTTCAGGATGGCAAAATCAAGGACACGCGCCTCATCATGGACGCGCTCGGGTTGATGGTGCAGCTCGGCGTGTTTCCCCCGCCGAAGGCATGACCGCAAAGCCGCCTATCGTCACTGCAGCTGCAGCGAACCCAGTCATCGCGTCCAGGTTGCAATCGAACGCCCTCGTGGGCCGGGTCGCTGAGCTTGGGTCGTTGGCCTTCAAGGACCAATGCGATGCTTAAACAACGCGGTGAAAAAACAGCCAACGGGAAGTGGTTTACTCCTTCGGCAGAACGCAACAAGGGCCCGATACTCGATGTGCTTGCGCGCGTTCTACCCCGCCCCGGCCTGGTGTTGGAGATCGCCAGCGGCACGGGGCAGCACGTTGTGCATTTCGCCAAAGCGCTCTCAGATCTCACCTGGCAGCCGTCCGATCCAGATGCGGAGCTTCGAGAGTCTGTTGCCCTGCGGGTTCGGGAGGAACAGCGAGCCAAAGTCAATAGCCCCATTGACCTTGATGTGACCAGGCTTCCTTGGCCTTTGCAAACGGCGGATGCGGTGGTCGCCATTAACCTGATTCACGTCGCGCCGCGGTCCGCGACGCTCGCATTGTTCGAAGGTGCGAAGGCTTTGCTTTCCGCAGAGCAGGTTCTGTTCCTGTACGGCCCCTACCGTCGATTCGGTCACCATACTTCAGAGGGTAATGCGCAGTTCGATCTTGATCTTCGTGCGCACAATCCCGAGTGGGGCCTTCGCGACCTGGAGACTGTGTCAGACGTTGCCGCTGGCGCCGGATTCGTACTGGCCGAGACTGTCGAGATGCCCGCCAACAACTTCAGTCTGGTTTTCAAACGACGTGAGCGGCCAGAGAGATAGGTGACAGTCGCCGCACGGGCCGCGGTGCCGATTGACATCATGATGTTCTGCTCATAGCATCATGATGTGCGTACTACCCTGACCATCGATGATGATGTGGCTGCCCGCCTCGCGGCGGAAGCACGCCGCAGCGGCCGGCCATTCAAGGTGCTGGTCAATGAAGTCCTGCGCGCCGGTCTGGCGAAACAGAGGCCGACACAGCGACCCCAGCGATTTCAGGTCGAACCGCATGATTTGGGTGGTCTGCGGCCGGGGCTGTCGCTGGACAAGATCGGCACCTTGCTGGAGGAGATCGAAGGCACGCAGCATCGATGATCGTGGTGGACGCCAATGTGCTGCTGTATGCCTATGACACCAGTTCGCCATCACATGCGACCTGTCGCGACTGGTTCAACGACGCCCTCAATGGTCACGAGCAGATCGGCCTGCCATGGCAGACGTTGCTCGCCTTCGTACGCATCTCGACAAACCCGCGCGCATTCAGGATGCCGCTGTCGGCGGCACGGGCCTGCGATATCGTCTCTGCCTGGCTGGACCGCCCACAGGTGATCGTGCCCGCTGCCGGGGACAATTTCTGGCCGTTGTGTCGCCAGCAGATCGAGGCCGCGAAAGTCAGTGGTCCTACGATCACCGATGCAGCATTAGCGGCCATTGCACTGGAACACGGCGCCACGCTCTGCACCACGGATCGTGATTTCCACCGCTTTGACGGTCTGAAGTTGCTCGACCCGACCAGATAACGCGCCGTCGCGGCGTGCGCTAACTGCCGGCAAACCCCTGCTGCCGCCACGCTTCAAACACCACCACCGCCACGGCATTCGAAAGATTCAGGCTCCGGTTGCCGGGCCGCATCGGTATGGACACATGCAGTGCATCCGGCAGCGCGTCCAGCACCGACTGTGGCAAACCGCTGGTCTCCCGCCCAAAAAGCAGCGCATCGCCCGGCTGATACTGCTGCCGGCTGTAGCAGTCCACTCCGCCGGTTTCGACGATCAGCAGGCGGGCCGGCTGCAGCTGGCGCAGGCAGGTCTCCAGATCCGGATAGCTGTGCACGGCCGCCATCTCGCGATAGTCCAGTCCGGCGCGCCGCACCGAGGCGTCGTCGATGCGGAAGCCCAGCGGTTCGATCAGATGCAGCTGGCAACCGGTGTTGGCGCACAGGCGGATCACATTGCCGGTATTGGGTGGGATCTCCGGCTGATACAGGATGACGTGAAACACGACACTAGCCTAAGCGATAATTCCCGCCATGAGCATCGCATCGCTTGGCATCAACTTCTGTGGCCTGGAACTGGCCTCACCCATCGTGCTGTTGTCGGGCTGCGTGGGCTTCGGTGAGGAATACACGCGCGTCGAGGGCTTCAGCAACCGTGACGTCGGCGCCATCGTGCTCAAGGGCACCACCGGCGCGGCGCGGCTGGGCAACCCGCCGCATCGCATCGCCGAGACCTACGAGGGCATGCTGAATGCCATCGGCCTGCAGAATCCGGGCGTAGACAAAGTGGTGCGCGAGATCCTGCCGACGCTGGATTTCAGCGAGACGCGTTTCTTCGCCAATGTCTGCGGCTCGACGATCGAGGAGTATGTCGAGGTCACGCGCCGTTTCGATGACTCGCGCATCGATGCCATCGAGATCAACATCTCCTGCCCCAACGTCAAGGAAGGCGGCGTGCAGTTCGGCAATGTGCCGGAAATGTCGGCGCGCGTGGTCGCGGCCTGCCGGGCCGTGACGAAGAAGCCGCTGATCACCAAGCTGTCGCCGAACCAGACCGACATTCGCGAAAATGCACGACGCTGCATCGAGGCCGGCACCGATGCCTTTGCCGTCATCAACACCGTGATGGGCATGGCCATCAATGTGCAGACCCGCAAGCCGGTGATCGGCAATGTGCAGGGCGGCCTGTCGGGCCCGGCCATCAAACCAATCGCGCTGCTGAAGGTCAAAGAGGTGCATGAGATCGCAGCACCGCACCGCATTCCCATCATCGGCCAGGGTGGCATCACCAATGCCACCGATGCGCTGGAGTTCATCATCGCCGGCGCCAGTGCGGTGGGCATCGGCACAGCGCTGTTCTACGACCCACTGGTGTGCAAGCAGGTCAACGCCGGCATCGCCGACTATCTGGCACGCCATGGCCTGTCTTCGGTGCAGGAACTGGCGGGTACATTGCAGCTGCCCGCGCCTACGGCGGCACGCGCCGCCTGCTGAAGACACCAGGAGGTTCCCATGTCGATTGCAGAGGAACTGGAACGATTGCAGGCACTTCGCGAACGCGGTGTGCTCGATGAAGGCGAGTACGCCCGCGCCAAGGCGCGGGTGATCGGCGAGCAGAATCCGGGCGAGGCGGGTTCGTTTCTGCGGCGGCTGTCGCGGTCCGGCTCGGATCGCGTGCTCGGCGGGGTATGCGGCGGCCTCGGTCGCCACACCGGCCTGCCATCCTGGGCCTGGCGGGTCATTTTCTGCGTAACCACGCTGTACGCCGGCGCCGGACTGCTGTTCTACATACTGCTGTGGGTCTTCATTCCATCCGATGTGAACTGAACCACGCACGCTGTTAACTATTACAGCTGGCACCGCTGCTGCTTTGAGCTAGGTTGGCCGGGGGTACCCACAGCGCGGAGAACAGCATGGGCAATGGCGGTGATCTGCTGCTGGTCGTCGACAGCGACGAATCAGGATTGCAGCAGGGTCGCGCGCTGGCGGCGCTGCTCGGTTGCGAATGCGTCACTGCCGGCAGCAGCGCCGAGCTGCGCGAAGTGCTGGCGCTGCGCACACCCACGGTGGCACTGGTGGCCATCGACATGAGCGAGGATCAGGGCGTCGGCGCCATGCTGATGCTGGCCGCCACCGCCAACCGATCGCCCACCGTGGTGTTTGGCAATGTCGACGCCCGCGTGCTGGCCAGCGCGCGCCGGCTGGCGGACCAGCATGGCCTGCCCACATTGGGCGCACTGCAGCGGCCGCTGAGTCTGGATGAGGCGGAGCTGCTGATCGCCCCGGCGCTGCGCAGCGGTCAGCTGATTGCCGAAGCCGAACTGCGCCAGGCCATCGATGAACAGCAGCTGCTGCTGTACTTCCAGCCGCAGGTGGCGCTGACCACCGGCGCCATCAGGGTGCGCGGTGCCGAAGCGCTGGTGCGCTGGAAGCATCCGCAGCGCGGCCTGCTGTATCCGGCACAGTTCCTGCCCAGCTTCGAGCGATCAGGCCTGATCGGCGCGCTGACCGACACCGTGATCACCGAGGCCCTGCGTCAGGCCGGCGGCTGGAGCCGCATCGACAGCACGTTGACCATTACCGTGAACCTCAGTCCGCGGCTGGTACGCGACCGACAGTTCCCGACGCGGCTGGCGCTGTTGCTGCGCGAATTCGAGCTGGATCCGCAGCAGCTGCTCATTGACGTCACCGAAGAACCGCTGCGGCGCGACTACGAACGCATCCTCGACGTGTTTACCCGGTTGCGCATCATGAATGTGGGCCTGGTGCTGGATCATTTCGGCACCGGCTATTCGTCGATCACCGAGCTGTATCGCATGCCGTTCACCGAGGTGAAGCTCGACCAGTCGCTGATCGCGGAACTGCCCCATAACCGCGAGGCCTGCATCGTGGTCGAGACACTCGCCACGCTGGCGCACAAGCTGAGCATGAAGGCCTGCGCGGCCGGCGTGGAAACCGATCTGGCGCTGGAGACGCTGCGCAGCTACGACTTCGATTACGTGCAGGGCCAGGCCCTGTGCGAACCGGTGCCCGCTGCCGATATCGACGACCTGATCCGTCACTGGCATTGGCCACAAAAATCGGAGCCGCTACGTCGAGCAGCGGGATAGACTGGCCCCATGGCTGCTCCCATCACCGACCGTCTGGCAGTACTGATCGACTCCGACAATGCCCAGGCGTCACTGATCGGCGAATTGCTGATCGAAATCGCCCGATACGGCACCGCAACCGTCAAGCGCGCCTATGGCGACTGGACCACCGCCAATCTCGGTGGCTGGAAGGACGCTCTGCTGAAGCACGCCATCCAGCCCATACAACAGTTTCGCTACACCACCGGCAAGAACGCCACCGATTCGGCGCTGATCATCGATGCCATGGACCTGTTGCATGGCGGCCGCGTCGACGGCTTCTGCCTGGTCTCTTCCGACAGCGATTTCACGCGGCTGGCCACGCGCATTCGTGAGGCCGGACTGATCGTCTACGGCTTCGGCCAGAAGAAGACGCCCAAGCCGCTGGTCGCCGCCTGCAACAAGTTCATCTACACCGAGATTCTGGGTTCGCAGTCGTCGTCGTCAGAGAAGGAAACCGTCGAGGCCGAGATCGAACCGCTGCAGCCGCTGCTTGTGCAGGCCATCAGCGACGCAACGCGCGACGACGGCTGGGCCGCACTGGGCGTAGTGGGCTCGCTGATCACCAAGAGCCACCCATCCTTCGACGCGCGCAACTACGGCTTTCCCAAGCTCAGCGAACTGGTGCAGAAGCAGCGCTATCTGGAGATCAGGTCCGAACCCACCGCCGACGGCACCGCCCGACACCTGTACGTGAAGATGAAGCCGGTGGCGGGGCGCAGGAATTAGCGCGAGACGCTGAGCTTGCGCGCCAGCTGGGTATTGCTTTCCAGCATGGCTCGCAACCTGACGAAGGCCCGCACGATATAGACGCTCATGGCTGCCGCTCGCGGGCTGTTGAGGATGGTGGCGGCCATGACCGCTCTTTAAAGGTCACAAATTGTGACCTTAAAGACGCAATATCCTGATTCTTAAGAGATAATAGAAAATCAGAAGGAAATCGATCGGCGTTCCGCCTGACCGCCTGATTCAGGGCTTTGGTGCTTACGCCATAGAGGGCCGCCAGATCCGAGTCCAGCAGCACCCGCTGGCCTCGAAGGACGAGGATCTTCTTCGAGACCTCAAGCGGTGCGACGTCGGAGCCTTCGGTTCCCATGCACCCAAGCCTGCGTCACGTAGGTGGCGGTAACCAGCCGCTGAATACAGCACGTTCGTACAGATTCAGGCTGCCCTTAAGCCGCCCCCGCCATCTGCACTATTGCCGCTTCACTGTCGGGTTCATCAGACCGAGTATCGCTTCAGCCTGAACTTGAGGTCGCAAATTGCGACCTCAAGTTTCCAAGCTCATGATTGGTAAGCACAAACATGAAATCACCCGGAAACCTCCTGGCATTTCGGGCAACAGCTTCATTGAAGCGCTTCGTCGCAACACCCTAGAGAGCGGCCAGGTCCGAATCAAGGAGCACTCGTTGGCCACGAATGACGTAAATCTTCTGACCAATCGTTTTCTCAACCGCCTGTTCCGCGTTCCCTGCCATCTGGCAATCCTGCGCGAATGCGGTGACCGCTTCAGCCTGCATTTCCACCCTGTTCGTCCTGGAAAGCGGCTCGTTCTACGCCCCGGCCGCAGTACGCCGCACCCACTACCCGCCGCGCGCGGTGCAGGGTTTCTACAAGAAGCCCATGGTCAATGTCACCCACGAAGAGCGCGGACCTTGGGCCGCCATCTGGGACAACGGGTGACCTTGTCGCGGGCGATCAGCCCGTCATAGTCGTAGACGCGCCAGCGTTGGCTAGCAGCTCGACGGCGAGATCGCGTCGGAGACAGCTCGCATCATCCGTTCATCGTCCAATCCGCGCAAAGCAGCTCCGCCTGCGCGAGAACGGTCTTCACCGCTTCCTCCTGCAAGTCCGGCGGATAGCCGTACCTGTTCAGGATGCGCTTCACCATGACCTTGATCTTCGCCCTTGCGCTCTCGCGCAGCGTCCAGTCGATGGTCACGCTCTTGCGTACCTGGGTGATCAACTCGGCGGCAATCACCTTGAGCTTGTCATCGCCCATCGCCTCCAAGGCTGATTCATTGGCGGCGAGCGCGTCGTAGAAGGCTTTCTCATCCTCCGTCAGCCCCATCTCCTGGCCCGCCTTGGTGGCAGCGTCGAGATCCTTGGCCAGTTTGATCAGCTCAACGAATACGCGTGTGTCCGTGTGAAGTGTTACGTCGACGAAATCCAGTTCGGCTTGCGCCTTCCCGATCTTGAATAACGTAGAGACTCTCATGTGAACGCTTCATTTGGAGCCGGGGTCGTCAAGTGATAGGTCATAGTAAGCGTGCGACTCGGCCACTTTATCCAATAGCACTTCATGACTTGCTCCAGATAGTCGGCTAAGGAAGTGCTGTTCCACAGTCTTGTCCGTGAAATAAACGAAGCATCCCTTCATACCTCTTGTCATCAACGTGCGATATGTATTCTTGATAATGAGGTTAGCCTTGCGATCAGCGTCCTCAGGGTTATCTGCCCGTAAGCGCTTATACCCATTCATGGACTTGTCGTGTTTTGAGCGCTTTAGAGGGCGCGCCACAACGCTCCCGTCCTGCATCGCCATATCCGGGCCGACTATTACTCCTATGTATTCAACCTCTAATCCTTGGCACGTATGGATACATCCAATCTCGTTCACCGACTCTGGTGCAACCATCCATAGGCCGCCATCCTTCGTGAGATTCCACTTCATCCCGAACCCATGCTCCGGAATCACCACGTCGTAAGCGGTCGCGTCTTTCTTGCTATTCCAGTCCCAGCAATATCCCGCCACCATTCTGGCCTTGTTGAATGTCTTGTTCCTTTCCAGAATTTCTCGACGCATTTCTTCCGGAGATGAGAACACGCGAAAGTCAAACTCATTTCTACTTAGGACTTCATTCGCAGTTGGTCTCAACCCAAGTGTGTTGTCGAGCCAAGCCAAATACCCGTCTGATCCGTTGCACCGGAATTGAGACTCCAATTTCAACGGGGTTACTAACGCACCCGCGGCGCGAGCGAGCCGCTCGATTTCCGATCTTTCACCGATATCCTTGAATGTTACGCGCTGATCCTCGTCGAGAAAGAAGATCGAGCACTTAGCGGATCCAATTAGCTCCTGGATTTGGTTGGTCCCCAGATTGCCGAAAAGTCCAGATTTCTCGTTGAGTCTATGAGCCTCGTCGACCACAAGCGCGTCAAATACGTTCGCATGTGTTTCGGTGAATGCACCTGATCCTGAAAAGAGGTTTGAGATCTGTGATTTACGCAACGAACCAGCGAGCGCCTGTTCGAATACGGCTCTTGGCGCGGCATTCTTAGTCACGTACTTCGTCACCAAGCGTCGACCGGTAAGTGCGACGAGCAAATTGATTGCAACCACCGACTTTCCAGTCCCAGGTCCGCCTTCGACAATCACGACGTGCTTTGATTTCTCAGACGCATGGGTAGCTAAAGTTAGCGCCGTCTCGTAGACGACCTTTTGGTCGTCGATTAGAACAAATTCCTGCTTGCCTGCCAGCATACCGGTCAAGCTATCTACCAATCCCTTGGAAGGGCGAATTCGGCCGTTTTCCATTCGGTAGAGAAGCGAGCGCTCGTCGCCATATCGAACGTGACGCTTAATGAACTCGCGGAGCTTGTCTTTCTCCGTCTCGCCCTTCAGGAATATCGGCGCTAGCTGCACATAGTGTGCGTAAAAGCTGTCCGTCAATACGCCGTTGTCCGAGTAGTTGTGTAAATACGCGCAAGGGCGAAGTCCCACCTCCGCATCGTAGATTGCCTCATTGAAATTCAGCAGCAATGAGGCGTACGACCAGGCTTGGTAGGAAGGATGGCTCGTGTCTTTCGTTCCGTGCGCATACCTCGTGTTCACAACCCCATCAATGTCGGTCTTGCTGGCGGTCTCCCACTGCTTTAGTTCAATGATTATGAGTTGGTCGAGCTTGGAATCGTTCGCGCCGGACAAAATGAAATCAATGCGCTTGGATGTTTGTGGAATCGAGTATTCAATGGCGACTCCACAATCGTGCGGTATGTCGTCATCGTTAAGAACTTTTGCGACTGCCAGCAAAGACTCCTTCCAGGATCTAATCTCTGACCGCGCCACTGAACGGCCGGTGCGAGATCGGAATGCCGTCAAGATCACGTCTTCGATATCCTTCGTGAAAGCGTCTTTAAGAAAGCTGCCTTTGGTAGCCTGGTAGACAATCATTGGATGTGCTCAAAGGTCTGTGTATTTCTTGTTGTTGCCACGAGCTTTTTGTATCGGGTACTTGGACGCATTGATTTCTATCTTCCCTTCGGCCGCCGCAGCAAGGTCAATGTCCAGTTTGTCGGCAAGCCGAATCAGATAGAGGAAGACATCAGCCACCTCTTCTCGAATCTTGGTTCGTTTTTCATTGGGCATTGACTGAGAGTCGGCTTCAGAGAGCCATTGAAAGTGCTCCATCAATTCTGCCGCTTCGACGCTGAGAGCCATAGCCAGGTTTTTTGGCGAGTGAAACTGATCCCAGTCACGCTCTTTGGCGAACCGTCGGAGTTTGTCACGCAGGATCTGAAGCTGATCCGAACTGCCGCTAGCAGAATCTTCATTCATCATTGGAATCTGACCTCGCCGTGCCAAGTCAGGATACGGTCCTCGTAGGGAGCGAGCATCTTCATCAGGCAGCGCACCACGCAACTCGGCGTGTAGAACTGCCCGCCGTTCTTGCCCTCGGCGCTGGCGAAGCGGGTGAGGAAATACTCGTAGACGCGACCGAGCAGGTCGACGGAACGGTGAGTCTTCTCGCCCTCGCTGGCGGCGGTGAGTTCGATGGTGGCGATGACGTCGATGAGCTCGCCGAGACGCTGCTTGTCGAGCCCGGGGCGGGCGTAGTCCTTCGGCAAGACGCCCTTGATGAGCTTGGCGCGGTGTTCCTCGAAGGTGTCGGAGATGTACTTGAGGAAGATCAGGCCGAGGACGACGTGCTTGTATTCCGCCGCGTCCATGTTGTTGCGGAGCTTGTCGGCGGTGAGCCAGAGCTTGGCTTCGAAGCCGAGGGAGGCGGAGGAGCTGGTCTTTTTCGGTGTGCGTGGCATTTCTATATAAGTTCAGCAGTTATGGGGCGTGCGCGCCGGGTTGCCAAATTGGAAGCTTGGGTGGTGGAGCAACTGCCAGATGTCGAGTCGATCGCTGATCGCATAGTCGTTCTGCGCGGTCAGCGGGTGATTCTGGATGCACACCTTGCCGCGCTCTACGGTGTCGAGACCGAGCGCCTGAACCAGCAGGTTCAACGTAATAAGGGGCGATTTCCGTCGGATTTCGCATTCCGGCTGACGCTGGAGGAATGGCAGGCGATGTACCTGCAATTTGCAGGAACATTGCGACGCACAAGGCGAGTAGATCGTCTTCCGTTGGCTTTTACTGAGCACGGCTGTCTGATGGCCTCGAACATTTTGCGTTCGGCGTCTGCCGTGGCAGTGAGTGTATTGGTGGTTCGCGCCTTTGTGCGCATGCGGTCGGCGCTCGCAGCAAATGCTGACCTGACCTCTCGTGTCGACGAACTCGCGCGCGCCGTCGACCGGCATGGTGGCGAACTGGTGATTCATGACGCAGCCATTCAGCAGCTGCTCGCGGAAATTCGCCGGCTGACGCGGTTCCCCGAACCGGCTCGGCGCGAAATCGGTTTCACCGCACCCTGGCGCGACGCCCCTCCAGCGGATGACCCAGACAAGCAGGACTGAGTCAGCCGCCTGCAACAAGCGGTCAATCTCTGCGCGGGCGCGGAGTTCGGGCGTCATGGTCCGTGGAATCCTCCCAAGGCCATGATCTTGCCAGAGTTCGGGTCAACTTCAGCCGCGGAACCGCATGCGTAAATCCCTCACGCTGCCAGGCGTCGAAACGCGCATCCACACGTCAAAGCGCTGCTGCAGGCAGTGCGAAGGAACTCCGCTCGCTTCCCGGTAGACTTCGTCTTTCAGCTTACCAATCAAGAGCTTGCTGCTTTGAGGTCACAAACTGTGACCTCAAAACCGGACTATCCGCCCTTGCCCGTCTTGCGCCACGCGCGAAACCGGCTCAGCACCCACTCTTCCACTTCCAGCCAATTGTCGGCGCCGGGGCCGGCCAGATGGCGGTTGGTCGAGTTGCGGAACACAATGACCTGCTTCTTCGCCTTGCGCAGCGCCTCGATGTTCTTCGGGCTGTCCTCGACGTAGACATTGGCGTCCACCGAAGACTTGCTGGCCATGAAGCACAGGTCCCAATAGGGAATGCCGCACTGCTCCAGCCATTCCACGGTCTGCGCAATGGCCTGGCGGTGGAACCACTGGATGTACAGCCGGTGCGTGATGATGCGGATGCGTATATTGCGATTGGCCAGTCGGCGCAGCGCGGCGGCGGCACCCGGCATTTCCGGCAGGTTCTGGAACAGGTGGCGTTCCTTGACTGCAAAGCGGTGCAGCGCGTCGTAGCCCTTGACGCCGCCCAGCTTCCATTCATTGAAGCCGTAACTGATCTCGTCGGTCAGCTGGCTGGCCTCCACCCCCAGCCACTCGGCCGCCAGTGGCTTCAGTCCGCCGATGAAATCGGCGACCACGCCGTCCAGATCCACGCCGAAGACAAACTCTGCTTTCATCGCCGCATTCTGCGGCAAGCGCCATTCGGATTGCCATCACCGGATCAGGCCGCCTGTTGCTGCCGCTGATACTCGGCGAAGGAAATGATCCGTCCCGCCTGTCGGTCCCACAGCAAGCATTTGAGCGCGCTGGGTATCTGCGCCAGCGACACCCGCCGGACCTCGCCGAACAGATGGCTGAACTCATCGTGGCAGGCCACCAGACGATAGTTCGGAATGCGCGACGACAGATGATGGATGTGGTGATAGGCAATGTTGGCGGTAAACCAGTTCAGCCATGGCGGCAGCTGCAGGAAACTGGTGCCCGTGACGGCACCTCGATCGTGATCCCAGTCCTGATTGCCGCTGGCGTAGGAATGTTCGAAATTATGCTGCACCGTGAACAGCACGATGCCCGCACCGCCGGCCAACGACACGCTGATGACATAGACCGAAAAGAACAGCGCCGGCCCGATGGCCCAGCACATCAGTGCCCAGATGCAGAACAGCACCAGATTGTTGGCGCTCATGTGCCGGTATTCGCGCGCCGAGTTCCAGTAGCGGGTCTTGAATTCACTCGCGGGCCGCCCGCGCATCCGGTGCAGCAACAGACTGAAGCTGCCCTTGATCCAGGTGAAGCGCGGATTGAACAACAGGTAGATGAAACCGCCGAGCGGCGCCAGTGCGATGTGGCGGCTGTAGCGGTAGGTCCGCTGCTGCGCGACGCTCATCGCCCGATACTCTTCCACCGACGGGGTGGTCAGCGGACCGCGGTACTGCTCCCAGTTGCCGTTGTGGGCATGATGAAAGGTGTGGTGCTGCGACCAGACATACTGCGGCATGCCCGTAATCACGCCGAACAAAAAACCGAAGGCGCGGTTCAACCGCTGATTGCGAAACAGACTGCCGTGGCCGCATTCGTGCATCAGCACCAGCACCCGCAGCGTGAACAGGCTCAGCAGCAACGCCGCCGAGGCGGTGATCCACCACGAAGCGCCCACGCTCCACACCGCCAGCCACCACAGCGCCGCCATGGGCACCAGGGTATTCAGCACCTGCAGCGAAGCCCTGCGATTGTCAGCGCGCAGGTGACGACGAATGATGTCCTGCTTGTGCAGGCTGATGGAATGGCTCGACGACACGATGGAACACGTCCAGCTGTAGTAATAGTTGTATGCCCCGCCCCAGGCATCGTCGGCAGGGAGTCTAGCATCGCGCCATCGCACCGGCTGTGCGTTGCCTCCCGGCGTCGCCTGCAATCTGACGCGAGCTTGTGCAATGCAAACGTTGCATCGGTAAAAGCGGCGACACAACGCATTAATCTGGTGCGCCGTCATGGAGAAGGCTGGGAACAGCCGTTCCGCCAGAAGTTTGAGCAGCTCACATCATCAAACCTGCATTTGCAGCCGCACGCCACCGCCAGTTCCAACGTGCGCCGGGCATAGAAGCAGGCCGTGCGTGGATCGGCGTGCACGGCCGTCTCGGCCCGCGCAGCGGACTCGAACACTGCCGCCCACTCACCCTGCAGGTAAGGCGAACTGGCTCACGCGGGCTCCTCCGACACGCCCTGCGTCGCGCTCGCCTCGATGCCCTCGGCGAAGAAGTCGAGCCAGCGCTCCCAGTCCCCGCGCAGGCGCACATCGTTGAGCAGCTCGTAGTACAGCGCCCGATGGGTCTTGAAGAACAAACTGGGATACAGCATCGGCTCGCGCAGTACGCCGTCGGCCACCAACTGCAGCACGATCAGAAGCCGCCCGAGGCGCCCGTTGCCGTCGAGAAACGGGTGGATGGTCTCGAACTGCACATGGACGAGCGCCGCCTTGATCAGCGGCGGCACGAAGACGGCGTTGCCGAGCCGCGTGCCATGGGCGAAGGGGCCTATAACAAGCTCTAGCGCTATTTTAGGTTCGACTACTAATGTGAATCAATGGCGGCGCAGCTTCAGGTTTGGCAGTGCGCAACCCCTGCCGTTCGCCTTCACCGAGCAGGGCGCGCCCAACGAATCTGGCCAAACGCCGCTGATTTCCAGCTGTGCCGGCGGCGGCCGAGCCATCATTGTATGGCTCATGAAGCGGGCCGCCACGCCGGATATACTCCCAACCCATGTATATCCACGGGAGTGCTCACCAATGCGCGTAGCCAGATGGGGCAACAGCCTCGCCATCCGTCTGCCGGCTTCGGTCGTCGAAGCGCTGCGGCTCAAGGAAGGTTCGGAGATCGAGCTGCACGCGGTCGGCGCACGGGCGCTGGAAGTGGCGCGGAAGCCGGATAGCCGCGAGTTGCTGGCGCGGCTACGCAAGCACCGCGACTGGTTGCCGGCCGACTTTCACTTCGATCGCCTGGAGAGCAATGCGCGGCGCTGACTGCTTCTACGACACCAATGTGCTGCTGTACCTGGTGTCGGCCGATGCAGCCAAAGCGGATCGCGTCGAGGCGCTGCTGAGTGCCGGCGGCCGTGTATCCGTGCAGGTGCTGAATGAATTTGCGGTGGTCCTGACGCGTAAATACAGCAGAAGCTGGGCCGATGTCGGCGCTGCGCTGGCGATCATCCGCGCGGTGTGCGCCGTCGATGCCGTCACCGAACAGATGCACGATCGCGCGCGGACGCTGGCCGAGCGGCACCGCCTGCCGTTCTACGATGCGCTGATTGTCGCGGCAGCCCTGCTGGCCGGCTGCGACACCCTGTATTCGGAGGACTTTCAGTCCGGCCGGCGCATTGAAGGACAGCTGACCATCCGCAATCCGTTCAGGACCTGAGCGGCTGCCGCATCTCCACCGTGCGCATCGGATGCGCGAAGCCGATACCCGCGTTGCCGAACTGCCTGACGATGGCGAGGTTGACGACGTCAGTGGCCTCCGCCAGTTCATCACTTCCCTCGTGCGGCACGAAGAACAGCACTTCATATTCCAGCGCCGATTCGCCGAGATTCTTCAGCCGGCAATGTGTGAAGCGGGCTCGCGCGTACTGCTTAACGGCCGCTTCGACCAGCGCCGGCACCTGCTGCAACTTTTCGTACGGCGTGTCGTAGGCCACGCGGATGCTGAACAACGCGCGCCGCTGCTGCATGCGGCCCAGATTGCGCACCCGGCTTTTCAGCAGCTCGGCGTTGGAAAGAATGACCTGTTCGCCGCTGACGCTGCGCAGCCGCGTACTCTTGATGCCGATCTTCTCCACATTGCCTTCAATGTCATCGATGCGCAGCATGTCGCCGATGGTGAAGGGCTTGTCCAGCGCGATGGACAACGAGGCGAACAGATCGCCGAGCACGGTCTGCACCGCCAGCGCGATGGCGATGCCGCCGACGCCGAGGCCGGCCACCAGCGTGGTGACATTGACGCCGAGGTTGTCCAGCGCCAGCAGTATCACGATGGCCCAGACAATCAGGCGCGCCACGAAGATGACGATCTCGAGCGAACCAGCCAGCCGCGGATCGTGGCCGGCGGCTGTGCGCCGCTGCAGCGCGAAACGCACCGCCGCCATGCCCCACAGCCCCACCTGCAGCCACAGGCTGATGATGATCAGCCGGTCGAACAGGCCGTCGAGCGGGTCAGGCAGCGTGAGGATGCGCTCGGCGAAGAACAGCGCCACCGTCAGCAGCACCAACTGGCTGGTGTGCTCCAGCAGATGCAGCAACAGCGCGATCGCCGTGGGCAGCTCGCGGCCGCGGTGCTTGCGCGCCTCGCGGCTGACGAAGCCACGCAGCAGCGGCAACACCATGAAAGTGAAGGCGAATGCCAGCAACGCCAGCGCCCAGTCGCGCAGGCTGTTGCCGAGCAGCGTTGAAGAAACCAGCGTCGCGAGATCCAAGCGGATCAGCTCAACGGGTCGGCGGCTCCCACTTCGTAAAAGGATCAGCCATCGGCGCCGAGGTATCCGGCGGCGCGGGTTCGCTGACGGGTAGCGGCGCTACCGGCGCCACCGGACGCGGCTTCGGCATGGCCTTCACCGGCGCAGCCTTGCGGGGTGGTGCAGCCTTCTTCGGGGGTTTCGCCTTTGTCTTGGCCTTCATGCGGCGGGCGCTTTTGACCTTGGCCTTGACCTTCTTCTTGACCTTCTTCTTGGCCTTGGACATTACCCTGGCCACGCGCTTGAGAATTTTCTTCTTGCCCTTCTTCGTCTTCGCCGCTTTTTTTCGCTTGGCCATGGCTCACCCTTTATGAAGTTGATTACCAGAACGCGAGAGACACAGATGACCAATTCGCCGGACAAAAATCAAGCCCGGAATTTTCCCGCACGTGGCTACATCTGGTCGTCGATGTCGTCCATGCCCAATTCCTTGAGCTTGCGTGTCAGCGTATTACGGCCCCAGCCCAGCAGCTTGGCCGCCTCCTGCCGATGACCCTGCGTGGCCTTGAGCGCCACCCGGATCAAAGCCCGTTCGAAAGCCGGCAATGCGTCATCCAGCAGCGGACGGGTGGGGTTCGGCCCGGATCGTTCCGCCCATTGCGTCAAGGCCACGGTCCAGTCCTGCGCGGCATTGGGTGCGCTGGCTACGCCGGTGATTTCGTCGGGCAGGTCCTCAAGCCGGATCTCGTTGCCCGGCGACAGTACCGTCATACGGCGGCACAGATTGACCAGTTCACGCACATTGCCCGGCCAGCTGTAGGCCTGCAGTCGGTCGCCGGCCACCGGTGCCAGAGTCTTGGTTTCCACGCCCAGTTCCTGCGCAGCCAGCTGCAGGTAGCGCAGCAACAGATCGGGAATGTCTTCCAGACGCTGACGGAGCGGTGGCAGCTCGATGCGAATCACATTGAGCCGATGGAACAGATCCTCGCGGAACTGCCCGCTGCGCACGCGTTCTTCCAGGTTCTGGTGCGTGGCGGCGATCACGCGCACATCGACCTTGATCGGCGTCTGCCCACCGACGCGGTAGAACTCGCCTTCGGCCAGCACGCGCAGCAATCGGGTCTGCAGTGAGGTGCTCATGTCGCCGATTTCATCAAGGAACAGCGAACCGCCATCGGCCTGCTCGAAACGTCCGCGACGCAGGCTGTCGGCGCCGGTGAAGGCGCCCTTCTCGTGGCCAAACAGCTCGGATTCCAGCAGCTCGGCCGGAATCGCCGAGGTGTTCAGCGCGATGAAAGGCTTCCTGATGCGCGGACTGTGCTCATGCAGCGCGCGCGCCACCAGTTCCTTGCCGGTACCCGATTCGCCGGTGATCATCACCGTGACGTTGCTCTGGCTCAGTCGGCCGATGGCCCGGAACACGTCCTGCATGGCGGGGGCCTGGCCGAGCATCTCGGGGGCGGCGGCGCCGAGCTCGGTGCCGACCTGCTCGCGCAGACTCTCCTCCACGGCGCGGCGAATCAGCTCGACGGCTTTCGGCAGGTCGAACGGCTTGGGCAGGTATTCGAACGCGCCGCCCTGGAAGGCCGAGACCGCACTGTCCAGATCCGAATACGCCGTCATCA
>JAIBJM010000056.1 GCA_020029535.1 Gammaproteobacteria bacterium
GCAATGTGGTCGGACTCGCAGTCGGCAAAATTTTCGGCGCAATCGCCACCCTGCAGCAGAAAGGCTTCGCCGCGCTGGGCACCGGCCAGCTGCTCGCGCAGGTTTTCGATCTCCCACGAGACCACGATCGGCGGGAGCCTGGCCAGATCGGCAACGACCCGCGCGAGCGCGTCGGTGTCTTCGTAAACCGGTTGCTGCTGGGCCTTGCGGGACTGCCAGCTGGCCGGATGCCAGGTTGTCGTGTCAGTGGAACGCATGGACATCATGCTATCACGCGCCCGCAGCCAGACGCCGGCCCGGCAACCCGATGCGGAAGCAGGCTCCGCCCAGCTGGACAGAATCTTCGATCTGCAGGCTGCCACCGTAAATGGCTACGGTCTCGCTGACCATGGCCAGGCCCAGCCCATGGCCCGGCGCCCGCTCGTCGACGCGCACACCGCGCGCCAGGATGCGCTCGCGGTCCGCGGCCGCAATGCCAGCGCCATCGTCCTCGACCCGGATCCACAGACGCCGGGGCGATTGCGCATCCATCGCCACCTGCAGCAACACCCTGTGACGGCACCACTTGCAGGCATTGTCCAGCAGATTGCCGAGCAGCTCGATCAGATCGCCGCGATCGCCGAGAAAGCCGGCCTCAGTGGCGACACGCAGTTCGACCGCCACACCCTTGGCCGCATGCACCTTCTGCATGGCTGCCTTCAGATCGGCGGCCAGCGGCGCCACCGCCACCGGAGCCAGGCCAATGGTCACCGCACCACCGGCTGCAGCGCGCTGCAGCTGATGATCGACGATCTGTGCAATGCGATCGATCTCGCGATCGACACTGCCACGCACATCCCCGCCCTGCGTCAGCGCCGCGCGCATCAGCGCCAGCGGCGTCTTCAAGCCATGCGCCAGATTGCCCAGCGTGTCGCGGTAACGCGCGATGCGTTGCCGCTCGGCGCTGAGCAACGCATTCAGATTGCCGGCCACGCCGGTCAATTCGCGCGGATAACGCTCACCGAGCTGCTCGCGCTCGCCGCGTTCCATCTCGCCGATCTCGCGCTCCAGCCGCCGCACCGGCTCCAGCGCGCGGCGCATCAGCCAGCCCAGCGTTGCCAGCATCAGCACGGTCATCAGCGCGAACCATCCCGACAGCGTGCGTCGGAACGACCACAGCTGCTGGTAGTAAGGCTCCATGCTGGCCGCCACGCTGAACACCAGATCTTCGCTGCGGCGTCGTGAGTATTCCCATTGCAGGCCGCGACTCAGCACCGTCAGTCGCTCGCCACTGGCCAGCTGCTGTTGCAGCGTAGCGGTGGCGCCGGCCGCGATCGGGGTGCCGAAGTTCACCTTGACGCCGGTCAACGAGGGCGACCGCCACTTGATGTCGCCGCGCGCGGTACGCACCACGGCGTAATGCCCGGAACCCGGCGTGGAAAAAGCGGAATCAGGATCCTGCAGGCGGATCTGCAAGGTGCCATCGCGGCCGGAGTCCGCCGCGGAGACCAGCGCCACCAGCTGCTGGTTCAGCACCTCGCGCTGCGACTGCAGCGTCAGGTCGCGATACATGATGTCCAGCACCAGCATGGTCAGGCCAAAGAACAGCACCAGCGGCATCGACACCGACCACAGCAGCTTGCGGCTGACCGAGGGCGCGCGCGGCGATGACGGGACGTGTTCCACTCAACCGGAAGAACGGGGCAGCGTGATGCGATAGCCGCGACCGCGCAGGGTTTCGATGGGCTTCAGCGCATCGTCGGGATCGAGCTTGCGGCGCAACCGTCCGATCAGCACCTCGATGACATTGCTGTCGCGCTCGAAGTCCTGCTCGTACAGCTTCTCGGTGAGTTCAGCCTTCGAAATCACTTCACCGGCATGCAGGATCAGATGTTCGAGCAGCCGGTATTCGAAACTGGTCAGCGTCACGGCTTCACCGTTGACGGCGACGCTCTGCGAACGCGTGTCCAGCTCGATGGGCCCGCAATGCAGCGCTGCAGTGGCCCAGCCCGCCGAGCGCCGCAGCAGCGCACCGAGCCGCGCCTGCAGTTCCTCGAAATGAAAGGGCTTGGCCACGTAGTCGTCGGCGCCGGCGCCCAGACCTTCGACCTTGTCCTGCCAGCGGTCGCGCGCCGTCAGCACCAGCACGCCGTAGGTCTTGCCGGCGGCGCGCAACCGGCGGATCACTTCAAGACCGGAAAGTTTGGGCAGACCGATATCGACGATGGCCACATCCACCGGATATTCAAGCGCGGCGTACACGCCTTCCTCGCCATCGGCCGCCAGATCGACGGTATGACCGGCCGCGGCCAGTTCCTTCTTCAGCCCTTCGCGCAGCGCGACCTCATCCTCGATCACGAGGATGCGCATCACTCCGCTCCCTGCAGCACCTGGCCGGTCTCGGCATCGACGCGGATGTTCCACACCTTGCGGTCCGACAGCAGCCGCATCTCATAGACGATGCGGCCATTCTCGTTGACCTCGCTGACCCGCACCACCTGGGCGTTGTAGCGCCGCTGGATGGCCTCGATGATGCGGTCGCGATTGCCGGCGGCCTGGCCGAAGGCCGCCAGTCCCCTGCCGGGATGCGACGGCGGCGCAACAGCAGCATCCACAGGCCGTGGCGCGTGGCGCGCCAGCGCGCTGCCGGCCAGCAGCAGCGCGCAGCATCCCCAGACTGTGGGCCGGCGTCGCATCATGATTCTGTGCCGCAGTCTAACCGGTTCAGGCAGCCGGTTCGACGGCGACCCGCACGCGGATGCGCGGACCGGGCTCATAGGGCATGCGCGTGGTGTACATCCGACCGGCATAGCGATAGGTCACTTCGTAGCCGTCGATCTGCTGTTCGATGCGCGTCTCTTCACGCACCTCGCAACGCTGCGCCTCCACCGCACGCAGCTCACCGCCCTGGTAGCCAGCGTTGCGCTGCGCGACGTCATGGCCGATGGCCGTACCGATCACCGCGCCGGCTACCGTACCGGTGCGACGGGCGTCGCGACTGTTGCCGACTTGGTGTCCGACCACGGCGCCGATCAGGCCGCCGAGGATCATCTGGCCGGCGGCGGGACGCTCGACGCGCGCGTTCACCGGCACGTAGCGTGTTTCGCTGAAGCATTCCTCGCGCGGCACCACCACACGGACCTCGCGCATCAGTGGATTCACGTCCACCACCTGCGCATAGTCGTAGTCGGCCTGATGACCAGCGAACGCCGGGAGTGACGCCATGACGCCCACTGCGACGATGCCGAGACTTTTGCTGCTGAACATAAATGCTCCGGTGTTCTGATTGGACGGCGCCAGCTTAAACAGGGCTGTCTGAACCGGAACTGAACTCGGCAATCAGCTGATTTTTGCGGCCTGCCACAGCGCTTCCCACTGTCCGGGAGAGAGCCCGGTCAGAGCCTGGCCACGCTGCGCGGCCAGCTGCTCCATGCGGGCAAAACGCGTCTCGAACTTGCGTCCGGCCTCGCGCAGCGCACCCTCGGCATCGACCTGCAGATGACGACTCCAGTTCACCAGCGAGAACAGCACATCGCCCAGCTCTTCGACGGTGGCGGCTGCATCGCCGACGGCAACGGCGGCGTCGGCCTCCGCCAGTTCTTCGTCAATCTTGGTGCGTGCGCCGGCAGCGTCGGACCAGTCAAAGCCCACTGCGGCGGCACGCTTGCCCAGTTTGGCGGCGCGGGTCAGCGCGGGCAGTCCCACCGGCACGCCCTGCAAGGCGCCGTGCTGGCCATCCGCGGCGCGCTCGGCTTTCTTTTGCTGGTCCCATATGCGCTGCAGGTCGGCGAGACCATCGGCGTTGCCATCGGCAAATACATGCGGATGGCGCCGCACCAGCTTGTCATGCAGGCCTGCAGCCACCTGCGCAAAATCAAACCAGCCGCGCTCCTCCGCCATGCGCGCATGGAACACCACCTGGAACAGCAGATCGCCCAGTTCATCGCGCAGCCTGACCGGATCGCCGGCGGCAATGGCGTCAGCCACTTCATAGGCTTCTTCGATAGTGAAGGGCGCAATGCTGGCGAAGTCCTGGGCGCGGTCCCAGGGGCAGCCCTGCTGCGGATCGCGCAGCCGCGCCATCAACACCAGCAAGGCTTCGATTTCACTCAAGGTAACGCCTCCTGCAGTTTCTCGCGCAGACACCCCAGCATGCCGGCGGTGGCGCCCCAGATATTGTGGGCACCGTACAGCAGGTCCAATGCCTCCAGTTCCACGCCGCTCAGCACGCGGCGCGCCGAACGGTAATTACCCGGATGCAGCAGATGGACCAGCGGCATCTCGAATATTTCCGCCACCTCGCCGGGCGCAGGCCGCAATGTGAAACCAGGCTGCACCAGCGCCACCACCGGCGTGATACGAAAACCGGTCAGCACCAGATGATCGGGCAGAAAACCCAGCGGCTGCACGAAACGCGCTTCGATGCCGGTCTCTTCCGTCGTTTCGCGCAGCGCCGCCGCCAGCGGATCCAGATCGGCGTCGTCCAGTCGTCCGCCGGGAAAACTGATCTGGCCGGCGTGCTGGCGCAGCGCATCGGCGCGCACCGTCAACAGCACCGTGGGCTGTTCAGCGCGATCGACCAGCGGTATCAGCACGGCCGCGGGATAGGGTTCGCGGTTCAGCGCGGCCTGAATGGCGGGGGTCGGCGTTGCCATGGTGCCACCCACACGCCAGCGCTCGCGGCGATGATCCGGGCTGCCCAGCAACCGGGCGCGCAAACGCTCACGCCAGTCCGGCGGCAGCGTTCCTGCGCTGGATCCTGCTGTCCCGGTCATTGCTACGAAGCGCCGCCACCCGGCGGGATGCCGCCGCGCGTCAGCAACGCGGGATCAAGCCGCTGCGCCAGCTGCTCGCGCGACAGACCGGTCATCTCGGCCGCAACCTCGATGATGGGGCGGGACTCGGCATAGGCGCGCTTGGCAATGGCCGCACCCTGCTCATAGCCCAGCAGCGCATTGAGTGCCGTCACCAGGATCGGATTGCGCTGCACCGCTTCTGCAATATGTGCGCGGTTGACGCGGAAATCACGGATGGCGCCGTCGGCCAGCGCACGCGACACATTGGCCAGCAACCGGATGCTGTCAATCAGCTTCGCGGCAATCAGCGGCAGCATCACATTGAGCTGGAAATTGCCCGACTGCCCCGCCAGCGTGATGGTGACATCGTTGCCGATCACTTCGGCGGCCACCATGGCCGTGGCCTCGGGAATCACCGGATTGACCTTGCCCGGCATGATGCTGCTGCCGGGCTGCAGCACCGGCAGCGAGATTTCCGCCAGTCCGGCCAACGGCCCGCTGTTCATCCAGCGCAGGTCGTTGGCGATCTTCATCAGGCTGACGGCCACCACTTTCAGCTGCCCCGACAGTTCGACCGCGCTGTCCTGCGTCGCCAGCGCCTCGAAGTAATTGCCGCTGGGCACGAATGGCAGGCCGGTGAGCTGGCGCAGACCGTCGCACACGGCCACGCCAAAACGCGCATCGGCATTGATGCCGGTACCCACCGCAGTACCGCCCTGCGCCAGCTGCAGCAGACGCGGCTCGCAGGCACGCAATCGCGCGATGCCGGCCTCGATCTGGGTGCGCCAGCCGGACAGCTCCTGCGCCAGTGTCAGCGGCATGGCATCCATCAGATGCGTGCGGCCGGTCTTGACGACATCCGCGGTGTCCGACTCGCGCGCGGCGATGGTCTGCGCCAGATGATCCAGCGCCGGCAACAACTCCTCATGCAACAGCAACATCGCTGCGACGTGAATGGCCGATGGAATCACATCGTTGCTGCTCTGGCTCATGTTGACGTGATCGTTCGGATGCACCACCGCTCCGGCGCGCGCAGCCAGATGCGCAATCACCTCATTGGCGTTCATGTTGCTGCTGGTGCCCGAACCGGTCTGGAACACATCGATCGGGAAGTGCCGGTCATGCAGGCCCGCGGCCACCTCGGCCGCCGCGGCCTGTATGGCGGCCGCACCGGCCGCCGGCAGCAGACCCAGTTGCCGGTTGGCCAGGGCTGCAGCCTGCTTGATCAACGCCAGCGCGCGAATGAAGGCGCGCGGCATCGGCCGGCCGCTGATCGGAAAGTTGATGATGGCGCGTTGTGTCTGCGCGCCCCACAGCGCCGAGGCGGGCACCTGCAGCTCGCCCATGCTGTCGTGTTCGATGCGGAATTCGGCGTTGGCCATGGTGGGCTCCATGCTCGATCACCGGCGGAGCGCGGCGCGTGGGTTATCATAGCTTATGGACATCGACAGCCTTGACGCGATCTCGCCACTGGATGGCCGCTATGCGGCGGCGGTAGCGCCCTTGCGCGCCTATTTCTCCGAAGCCGCCCTGATCCGCGAGCGCGTCCGCGTCGAGGCACTGTGGCTGCTGCAACTGTCGCAGTCGGTGCCCGCGTTGCCCGGCAGTGCATTGAGCGCGGCAGTCAGGGAAGAAGCGCTGGCTTTGAGCCGCGAGCCCGGACCGAACGCGGCCGCGCAGATCAAGACCATCGAGGCGCGGATCAATCACGACGTCAAAGCCGTGGAATATCTGGTGCGCGAGCGGCTGACTGCCGTCGGCGCCACGGCCGCCAATCTCGAGCTGGTGCACTTTGGCTGCACGTCGGAAGACATCAACAATCTGAGCTATGCGCGCCTGATGCTGGCAGCGCGCGATCACTTGCTGGCAGAAAGCGCTGCGGTACTGAAGGCATTGCAGGAACTGGCGCGCGCGCACGCCGCGCTGCCCATGCTGTCGCGCACGCATGGCCAGCCGGCCAGCCCCACCACTCTGGGCAAGGAGTTCGCCAATGTCGCAGCGCGGCTGGCGCGTGCCAGAGACCGCCTGCAGGCCGTGGCCCTCCTGGGCAAATGGAATGGCGCCGTGGGCAACTTCAACGCACACGTGGCCGCTGCGCCGCAAGCGGACTGGCTGGCCATCAGCCGCGAATTCGTCAGCGCGCAGCAGCTGCAATGGAATGCCCTCACCACGCAGATCGAACCGCATGACTGGATCGCCGAATATTGCGATGCGTTGGCGTCGATCAACGTGGTGCTGATCGATCTGAGTCGCGACCTGTGGGGCTACATCTCGCTGGGTTACCTGCGCCAGCGCGCGGTGGCCGGTGAAGTGGGTTCATCGACCATGCCACACAAGGTCAATCCCATCGATTTCGAGAATGCCGAAGGCAACTTCGGCATCGCCAACGCGCTGCTGCGCCACTTCTCCGACAAGCTGCCCATCTCGCGCTGGCAGCGCGATCTCACCGACTCCACCGTGCTGCGCAATCTGGGCGTGGCCTGCGGACATACCCTGATTGGCTGGAAGGCGCTGCAGCGTGGCCTCAACAAGCTGGCGCCGGACGCCGCGCGCATTGCCGCCGACCTCAATGAAGCCTGGGAAGTACTGGGCGAAGCCGTGCAGACCGTGCTGCGCGCCGCTGGCGTGCCCAATGGTTATGAACTGCTGAAGGACTTCACACGCGGCCAACGCATCGACCAGAAGGCCTTGCAGCAATTCGTGGCCGGACTGCCACTGGATGCCAGCCAGCGCGCCCGCCTTGCCGCACTGACACCGGCCGACTATGTAGGCCTGGCCAGAGGCCTGGCTGAGGGACTGCCCGCGGCCTGAGCGGCCCATGCGGGCCGATTTGCGAAATACCTCACACTGTCGGGGCCCACAACGTGAACGGGTAGACAAGTGCACCTGATGCACGCTGCCTACCATGCCGGGGCGCAGTCCTGTTGCGCGCAATCCGGGTACAGGCGTGAGAGACCTGAGCGACTCCAGAACGAAGACGGCGGCCGCCCTGTCGAGCTTCGCGCTCGAAGACGCGGTACGTCCGCCGACCTCGTTTGCGCCGCTGCCGCCGGATTCCGACCAGCTGGCGGTGCTGACCACCGTCGACGAAGTACGGGTGGCGACCGAGGCCGTCGCCGCGCGCGGCCAGCGCCTGATTTCGATTTTCTCTTCCGATCTCGAACCGCCGATCTATGACCAGCCGGCATTCCTGAACACCATCAAGCGCTTCGTGCTGGGACAGAATTTTGCCAAGGTGCGCGTGCTGGTGCGCGAGCCCGGTCGCATGATCAGCAACAACAACCGTTTCGTATCAATGGCGCGCCGGCTGACCAGCTATCTGGAGATTCGCGTGCTGGCCGCCGAGCTGCGCCAGCAGACCGCTTCCTATTGCATCGCCGACGATCGCGCGATCGTCTACCGGCTGCGCGCCGATCGCTGGGACGGCATCAGCTCACTGAACAATCCGCCGGTGGCGCGTCAGTACTTGCAGGAATTCGACGTGGCCTGGCAGGCCAGCACCGACGATCAGCATCAACGCATGGGCGCCATGTAGCTGTCCGGCGCGCGCCCGGTTCGTATAATCCAGCGATGAACTGGACGCCGGATCTCACCGTAGCCGCCATCATCGAGCACGAGCAGGGCTTCCTGCTGGTGGAAGAGCGCATCGGCGAATCGCTGGTATTCAACCAGCCCGCGGGCCATGTCGAGCGCGGCGAATCGCTGCTGGCCGCCGTGGCGCGCGAAGTGCGCGAGGAAACGGCCTGGCGTTTCATTCCCGAAGCGCTGGTGGGCATCTACACCTGGCGCAATCCGCGCAACGGACACAGCACTTTGCGCTTTGCCTTCACCGGCAGCATCGATGATTACCATGCCGACCAGCCGCTGGACCCGCCAGTGGTGGCCACACACTGGCTGACCCGCCTGCAGATCGAGCAGCGCGCAGCACAGTTGCGCACGCCAATGGTGCTGAGCTGCATCAGCGACTATCTGGCCGGACAGCGCTTTGCGCTCAGTGTGGTCGCCGCAGTCGCCGAACCATGAGCGGCCATGCGCCCGGAGTCATCGTCGGGCTCTCGGGCGGTGTCGATTCGGCGGTCGCGGCGCTGCTGCTGCGCCAGGCCGGCCATGAAGTCCACGGCCTGTACATGTCGAACTGGGATGAGGACGACGACTACTGCACCGCGGCCCAGGATTATCAGGATGCGCGCAGCGTGGCCCGCGAACTCGGCATCGTGCTGCACAAGGTCAGTTTCGCCGCCCGCTATCGCGAACGGGTGTTCGCCAATTTTCTTGCCGAGTATCGTGCCGGCCGCACTCCCAATCCCGACGTGCTGTGCAACCGGGAAATCAAGTTCGGAGTCTGCCTGTCCTATGCCGCGCGGCTTGGCGCCGTGCGCTTTGCCACCGGCCACTATGCGCGCCTGCAGTCCGCGCCGGACGGCATTGCGCTGCTCAAGGCGGTGGACACCGGCAAGGACCAGTCGTACTTCCTGCATGCCGTGCCACGCACTCAGCTGCAGCAGGTGCTGTTTCCGCTCGGTGAGCTGAACAAGGCAGAGGTGCGGGCACGAGCGCGCGAGGCCGGACTGCCGGTGTTCGACAAGCCCGACAGCACCGGCATCTGTTTCATCGGCGAACGGCCGTTCGCGGAGTTCCTGCGCCGTTACATCCCGGACCAGCCCGGCCCCATAGAATCCGTGGATGGGCGTGAACTGGGCCAGCACCGCGGCCTGCACTACCACACACTGGGCCAGCGCGCGGGACTCACGCTGGGCGGTGTGGCCGGCAGCGCGCCCGAACCCTGGTATGTGGCGGCCAAGGACACCACCCGCAATGTGCTGCGCGTGGTGCAGAAACATGACGAGAGCCTTCTCAACTCGCGGCAGTTGACCACCGCCGCTGTCAACTGGCTGTGCCCACCACCCGCACAGCCTTTCACCGCTGCCGTCAAGGTGCGTTACCGGCAACCCGATCAGCAGGCCGAACTGCGGCCGCTGGATGCCGGCGTCGAGGTGCGCTTCGCGACACCACAGCGGGCGGTGGCCAGCGGCCAATCTGCAGTTTTCTATTCCGGAGAGCGCTGTATGGGCGGCGGCGTGATCGTGAACACCCTATAATTGCCGGCCTCAAGACAACGGATTCAGCTGGTGGAGGATGTGATGATTGACAGTTTCAAGGCGCGTGGCACTCTCAACGTCGACAGCAAGCAGTATGAATACTGGAATCTGCAGGCGTTGGGCGCGGACAAACTGGCGCGACTGCCCTACTCGCTGAAGATCCTGCTGGAGAACCTGCTGCGCTTTGAAGACGGCGTCAATGTCACGCGCCAGGATATCGAAGCACTGCTGAACTGGGATGCCGAGGCCAACCCCTCGTACGAGATTTCCTTCACACCGGCGCGCGTGATCATGCAGGACTTCACCGGCGTGCCCTGCGTGGTGGACCTGGCCGCGATGCGTGAAGCCATCGCCCGCCTCGGTGGCGACCCGGAGAAAGTGAATCCGCTGGCCCCGGCCGAACTGGTCATCGACCACTCGGTGCAGGTGGACGAATACGGCACGGCGCAGGCGCTGGCCGACAACAACCGCATCGAGTACGAGCGCAACGGCGAACGCTATGCCTTCCTGCGCTGGGGCCAGACCGCTTTCCGCAACTTCAAGGTGGTGCCGCCCAATACCGGCATCGTGCACCAGGTCAATCTGGAGTTCCTCGGCCGCGTGGTGTTCGACCGGCAGGACGGCGCAAAGCACCAGGCCTATCCGGATACCGTGGTCGGCACCGACTCCCACACCACGATGATCAACGGCCTCGGCGTACTGGGCTGGGGCGTGGGCGGCATCGAGGCCGAAGCCGCCATGCTCGGCCAGCCCATCACCATGCTGATTCCGCAGGTGATCGGCTTCAAGCTCAGCGGCAGTCTCAAGCCCGGCGCTACCGCCACGGATCTGGTGCTGACGGTCACCGAGATGCTGCGCAAGAAGGGCGTGGTCGAGAAGTTCGTTGAATTCTTCGGCGATGGCCTGGCCAATCTCCCGCTGGCCGACCGCGCCACCATCGGCAACATGTCGCCGGAGTTCGGCAGCACCTGCGCCATCTTCCCGGTCGACGAGGAAACCATCCGTTATCTGCAGCTGTCGGGCCGTCCGCCCGAGCAGGTGGCGCTGGTCGAGGCCTATGCCAGGGCCCAGGGCATGTGGCGCCACAACGGCGCGCCGGCGGCCAACTACACCGATGTGCTGGAGCTGGATCTGGGCACCGTGGAGCCCAGCATTGCGGGCCCCAGCCGTCCGCAGGACCGCATTCCGTTGCGGCTGGCCAGCAGCACCTACCAGACGCATCACCGCCGAATGGCCGATGAGCGCGCGAAGAAGAATCCCGCTGCCACCGGCAAGGGCAGCGTAACGCTGAATGGCCGCAATTTCGACGTCAAGGACGGCGACGTGCTGATCGCCGCCATCACCAGCTGCACCAACACCTCCAATCCCTACGTGCTGATGGCCGCCGGCCTGCTGGCGCGCAATGCACACCGCAAGGGCCTGACCGCCAAGCCCTGGGTGAAGACCAGCCTGGCGCCGGGCTCGCGCGTGGTCACCGACTACCTGACCAAGGCCGGATTGCTGGACCATCTGGCCAGCGTGGGCTTCGATCTGGTGGGCTATGGCTGTACCACCTGCATCGGCAACTCGGGTCCGCTGAAGCCGGAGATTTCCGCCGGCGTCAAGGCCGGCGACGTGATCGGCTGTTCGGTGTTGTCGGGCAACCGCAATTTCGACGGCCGTGTGCATCCGGAAGTGAAGATGAACTTCCTGGCCTCGCCGCCGCTGGTGGTGGCCTATGCGCTGGCCGGCTCGCTGAGCCTGGATCTGAACAACGAACCGCTGGGAGAAGGCAGCGACGGCAAGCCGGTATACCTCAAGGACATCTGGCCTTCGCCGCAGGAAGTGGCCGACAACGTGCGCACCAACATCACCTCGGAGATGTTCCGCAGCAGCTACAGCGGCGTGTTCAAGGGCGACGAGCGCTGGCAGGCCATCAAGGTGCCGGCGGGCAAAATCTACTCGTGGGACGACAGGTCCACCTACGTCAAGAACCCGCCCTACTTCGACGGCATGACCATGCAGCCTGCCGCCATCGGCGAGATCCGCGGCGCGCACGCGCTGGCAGTGCTGGGCGATTCGGTGACCACCGACCACATCTCGCCGGCCGGCAACATCGCAAAGAACAGCGCGGCCGCGAAATACCTGATCGAACAGGGCGTGCAGCCGGCCGACTTCAACCAGTACGGCGCGCGGCGCGGCAATCATGAAGTGATGATGCGCGGCACCTTCGCCAACATCCGGCTGCGCAATCTGCTGCTGCCGGGCACCGAGGGCAGCGTCACGCTGCATGTGCCCAGCGGCGAACAGCTGAGCATTTACGACGCGGCGATGCGCTACAAGGCGGACAAGACCCCGCTGATCATCCTGGCCGGCAAGGAATACGGCTCGGGCTCGTCGCGCGACTGGGCCGCCAAGGGCACGCTGCTGCTGGGCGTGAAGGCCGTCATCGCTGAAAGCTTCGAGCGCATCCACCGCTCCAACCTGATCGGCATGGGCGTACTGCCGCTGCAGTTCAAGGCCGGCGAGAACGCGCAGACACTGGGACTGTCCGGCAAGGAAAGCTTCGAGATCGAGGGCCTGGACCAGGGCCGCTCGCGCCTGGTGACCGTCATCGCCACGCCGGCCAGCGGCGCGCCGATCCGCTTCGAAGCGCGCGTGCGCATCGACACTCCGAAAGAGCGCGAGTACTTCCAGCACGGCGGCATCCTGCAGTATGTGCTGCGGCAGCTGGCCGGAGCCGGCAAGGCAGCCTGAGGCTGCCCTTTGCAGCAGGAAGGCGCAGATGTCCTGGTGGTGTTCGACCTGGACGGCACGATCACGCGGCATGACAGCCTGATGCCGCTGGTGTTCGGCTTCCTGTGGCGGCACCCCTGGCGTCTGCCGCGCCTGCTCGGCGTATTGCCAAGCGCCCTGCGCTATCTGACCAGCCGCGCAGACCGCGGCGAGCTGAAAGGCTCGCTGCTGCATGCCGCGCTGGGCGGTGCACCGCGCGCGCAGCTGCAGCAGTGGGTACAGCGCTATCTGCACCGCCTGCTGACCCGCGGCCTGTTTGCCGAAGCGCTGCAGCGCATCGCCGAGCACCGCGCCAGCGGCCATCACCTGGTGTTGATGTCGGCCAGCACGGACTTCTACGTTCCTCAGATCGCCTCGGCGCTCGGTTTTGCCGAGACCCTGTGCACCCAGGTGCGCTGGCATGCCGATGGCCGCTTCGACGGCCGCCTGAGCAGCGCGAACTGTCGGGGCCTCGAGAAGGTCAAACAGCTGGAGCGCCTGCAGCAGCAGCGCCAGCCGCGCGCCACCATTGCCTATGGCAACAGCCGCGCCGACCTGCCGCACATGCTGCTGGCCAGCGAAGCCTGGTATGTCAACGGACCCGACGACGCGTTGCTTGACAAGGCTTCACACATCCGGCGGGTTCATTGGCAGCAGCGTAATGGCGGGCCACCGCCGGCAGGGCCATAATCGGCGGCATTCTTGGAGAGGCAACATGCTGATTCGCAGAACACCGGATATCAGACCCAGCGAAATCACACCGGAAGCCGTGTTCCTCGATCGCCGCCGCCTGATCGCCGGCCTGCTGGGTGCAGGCGCCGCGGCCGCTTTACCGGCAGGCGAAGCCCCCGCGCTGGCGGCACTGAAATACACGCGCAATGCAAAGCTGTCGGTCACCGAGAAACCCAACACCTTTGAAGAGATCACCAACTACAACAATTTCTATGAGTTCGGTACCGACAAGGAGGACCCGGCGCGCAACGCGCATACGCTGCGGCCTAAGCCCTGGAGCGTCGAGATCGCCGGCGAAGCCGAGGTCAGGGGCAAGTTCAATCTCGAGGACATACTGAAACCGCATGCGCTGGAAGAGCGCATCTACCGCTTCCGCTGCGTCGAAGCCTGGTCGATGGTGATTCCGTGGGTGGGTTTCCCGCTGGGCGACATGGTGAAGCGCTTCAAGCCCACCTCGAAGGCGAAGTATGTGGAGTTCACCACGCTGCTCGATCCGCGGCAGATGCCGGAGCAGCGCTCAGCCAACTTTCCCTGGCCCTATGTCGAAGCGCTGCGCATGGACGAGGCCATGCATCCGCTGACGCTGATGGCGGTCGGCCTGTATGGCCGCGAACTGCCGAACCAGAACGGCGCCCCGCTGCGGCTGATGGCGCCGTGGAAATACGGCTTCAAGAACGCCAAGTCCATCGTCAGGATCCGCTTTGTCGAGAAGCAGCCGCGCAACACCTGGAACGTGCTGGCACCCGATGAGTACGGCTTCTACGCCAACGTCAATCCGAAGGTCGATCATCCGCGCTGGAGCCAGGCCAGTGAACGCCACATCGGCGATGGCTTCTTCGCCAAGCGGCGCGAGACACTGATGTTCAACGGTTACGCCGACCAGGTCGCCAGCCTGTATCAGGGCATGGATCTGCGTCGTTACTTCTGACGCATGACGCTCACTGTCGACCGGCGCTATCGCCTGGTCTACAAGCCACTGCTGTTCATCGCCTGCCTGATTCCGCTGGGCTGGGCGCTGGGCGGCGTCCTGGCGCTGGGCGGGCTGCTGCCGTCGATGCCGCTGTTCGATCTCGGCGCGGATCCGGTACGCAAGGTGCTGGGTATTGTCGGCAAGACCACGCTGAACCTGCTGCTGATCACGCTGGCGGTCACACCGCTCCGGCAACTCACCGGCAATGGTTATCTGATCCGGCTGCGGCGCATGCTGGGCGTGTTCGCGTTCTTCTATGCCTGCCTGCACTTCATGGTCTATCTGGGACCCTTCCAGGGTTTCAGCTGGGACGCCATCACCAAGGACATCGTCAAACGACCCTACATCACGCTGGGCTTCACGGCGCTGCTGATGCTGGTGCCACTGGCCATCACCTCAACCAATGGCTGGATGCGCCGGCTGAAGAAGCGCTGGCAGAAGCTGCACCGGCTGATCTATCCCATCGCCATTCTCGGCGTCTGGCATTACTGGTGGCAGGTCAAGCAGGACATACGCGAACCGCTGATCTACGCCACCATCCTGGCGGTGCTGCTGGGCTGGCGGCTGTGGCGCTGGCAGCAGCGCCGGGCCGCTACATTGAAGTCCGCGCCTCCCACAGCTCGGGAAAGAACCTGAGCCGCAGCGCCTTGGCCAGATAGGACACGCCGGCGGTGCCGCCGGTGCCGGCCTTGTAGCCGATGATGCGTTCCACGGTCTTCATGTGCTGGAAGCGCCACAGCTGGAAACGATGGTCCAGGTCGATCAGGCGCTCGGCCAGTTCATACAGATCCCAGTCTTTCTCGGCGTTGTGGTACACGCCCAGCCAGGCACCGGTGACCTGCTTGCTCGGGCTGTAGGGCTGCGAAAAATCGCGCGTCAGCAGTTCGGCCGGCACCCCGTAGCCGCGCCGTGACAGCAGCCGCAGCGCTTCGTCATACAGGCTGGGCGCCTGCAGTGCGCGCTCCAGCGTCGCATAGTGCTGTGGATCGCGCCGGTGCACCTCGATCATCTCGGCATTCTTGTTGCCCAGCATGAATTCGATCATGCGGTACTGGAACGACTGGAAGCCGGACGAACGGCCCAGCGCGTTGCGGAAGGCCGAATAGTCGAACGGCGTCATCGTCGCCAGCACATCCCAGACATTCAGCAGCTGTGACTGCACCCGCTGGATGCGGCTCAGCATCTTGAACGACGGATCCAGATCGTCACGCCGCACACATTGCAGCACGCTGTCCAGCTCGTGGCGCATCAGTTTCATCCACAGCTCGGCGGTCTGGTGCACGATGATGAACAGCATCTCGTCGTGCTCGGTGCTCAGCGGCTGCTGCGCATCCAGCAGCCGTCCCAGCTGCAGATAGTCGCCATAGGATTGCGAGCCGCCCAGATCCCAGTGCACGGGCTCGTCGCTGAGATCCACCTTGCCGCTGTGTTCATCGCCTGCGCTCATTTTCCCGCTCCTCAGCCGGTGGACAGCAACCAGTGTGGCACGCTGCGCCAGCCAACCCGCAGTTCGCGATCCAGCGCACGCCAGTCCGGTTCAAAGCGCGCCACATGGGCCCAGAAGCGCGCACCGTGATTCATATGGCGCAGATGCGCCAGCTCGTGTACCCACAGATAGCGCACCACCGCCGGAGACTGGAACAGCAGCGCGCCGTTGAGGCTGATGGTGCCACGCGTGGAGCAGCTGCCCCAGCGGGTACGCTGCCAGCGCAGCTGCAGCTGCCGGACTTCGCACTGCATGGTGCCCGCCAGCGCCAGCAATGGCCCCAGCCAGGCCTGGCGCGCATGTTCAGTCAGCCAGCGGCGCAATGCAGCCTGCAATAGCCGTTCACCGGCCGCGCCCAGCAGCAGCGAACCGGACATCCCGGCTTGCGTCAGCGCCACCACCCGCAATGGTTCGCTCTGCTCCGGCTGGCGCAGACACAGCCAGCGTTCGCCCAGCGCGGGAAGATCGATGTAGTGCGGCGGAAAGGGTTGCACGGGCACCGCCCGGCTCTGCTGCCGCTCGATCCAGCGCTGGTGACGTCTGACAAAGCCGGCGATCTGCGCGGCTCCGACACCCCGCGGCACCACGATCTCCACGCTGCCGTCATGACCGACGCGCGCGGCCATCCGTCTGGTGCGCAGGCTGACGCGCACGCGCCAGCCGCGTTCGGTGCCGGCATCGAACAGCGGTAATTGCGTCGATCGGTTGGGATGGTTCAAGCCGCAATGATAGCGTGGCGCCATGGAACTGATCGACATCGGCATCAATCTCACCCACGAAAGCTTCAGCCACGATTTCGAACCGCTGTTGCATCGGGCGCGCGACGCTGGCGTCGCGCAGATGGTGGTCACCGGCACCACCGCGCAGGCCAGCGCTGCCGCCGCAGACCTGGCGCGCGCGCATCCGCGACGCCTGTATGCGACGGCCGGCGTGCACCCGCACCATGCCACCGAGCTGGACCAACCGGCGACGGAGGTGCTGATCGCGCTGCTGAAACGCGCCGAAGTGGTTGCAGTGGGAGAATGCGGACTGGACTACTACCGCAACTATTCACCGCGTGCGGCGCAGCTGACGGCCTTCGCCCGCCAGCTGGAATGGGCAGCCGGTTGCGGCAAGCCGCTGTTCCTGCACCAGCGCGATGCCCACGACGACTTCATCGCGCTGCTGCGCCGGCATCCGGAGGCGCTGCGCGCCGGCGGCGTGGCGCACTGCTTCACCGGGGGTGCGCGCGAACTGGAGGATTGTCTGGAGCTGGGCCTGTGCATTGGCATCACCGGCTGGATCTGCGATGAACGGCGCGGACTGGGGTTGCGCGAGCTGGTGACACGGATACCGGCGGGCCGGCTGATGCTGGAAACCGACGGCCCCTACCTGCTGCCGCGCGATCTGCGTCCCAAACCCGCCACACGCCGCAATGAGCCGGCCTTTCTGGCGCATATTGCAGCCGTAGTCGCCCAGCTGCGCGGTGAATCGTCGGAGCAATGCGCGGCGCATACCACGGCCACGGCGCGCGCGCTGTTCGGGCTGAGCACCTTCGCAGAAACCCTTGGTGGGCAATGAATTGAACTGGCAGGGACGGCTATTTACACTCGGGGCCTCGTTAAACCGAAGTCCCATTGACAGATGCGGAAGATGAAGTGGTTCGTGCGCATCGCAGTCGCCCTGCTTGCGATACTCGTACTGGCAATCGTCGTATTGCTTCGTTCCGCTCCCGTCAGCCTGCCGTTGCCGGGCATGCTGGCGAACATGTTCCCGCGTATCTTCCCGACTCCTCGTGCCGACGTCGCGGTCATGCGATCCCGTTTACAGGTGCCTGCCGGTTACGGGTTGAGTCTCTTCGCCGCTGACGTCAAGGGCGCGAGGATGCTGCGCGTGACTGAAGCCGGCGACGTGCTGGTTGCGGCACAGGACCTGGGCGAGGTGCGGCTGCTCGCCAGGGACAAGGACGGTGACGGCCGCACCGACGGGCAGCGCACGCTGCTGTCCGGGCTCAAGGGGCCGAACGGGCTCGACGTGCACAACGGCTATCTCTACGTGGCGGAGACCGGCCGCATTGTCCGCGTGCGCTTCGATGCTGCGACGGGCACCATTTCGGGTAAATCTGAGACCGTGATCGACGGTCTTCCCGCCGGCGGCATGCACTGGAGGAAGACGATCCGGTTCGGTCCCGACGGACTGCTCTATCTCACGATCGGCTCGGACTGCAACGCCTGCATCGAAGAAGACACGCGCCGTGCCGCAATGCTGCGGTACACGCCAGACGGCAAGTTTGTCGATACCTTTGCGACCGGGCTGCGCAACAGCGCGGGCTTCGATTGGCGTGCCGAGGACGGCGAGTTGTACGCCACCGACAATGGTCGCGATTTCCTTGGCGAAGACTTGCCGCCGTGCGAGCTGAACCGGGTGCGCAAGGGCGGCTTCCATGGATGGCCGTTCGCGTACGGAAATCGCGTGCCCGATCCCGATATGGGCGCCGGCCATGAGGAGAGCATCCGCGCCTCGATTCCGCCCGTGTTCGCGTTTCGTCCGCACAATGCGCCACTCGGCATCGCGTTCCTGCGCAGCGCTGCACAGCCGCCGGAGTACCGCGGCGCCGCGGTCGTCGCGCTGCACGGATCGTGGAACCGGAGCGTCAAGGACGGCTACAAGGTCGTCTCGCTGCATTGGCAGCCGGATGGCACGATCGTCTCACGCGATTTCCTGACCGGATTCCTGGCCGGCGACAACGTGATCGGCCGGCCGGCCGAGGTCGCGGAAGACAGGGACGGCAATGTCTACGTGTCCGACGATTATGCAGGCGCTGTCTACCGCGTGAAGCCGGGCGGTTCGTCGTCGACCATCGAGGTGCCATCGGCCGCGCCGGCGACCACCGCACCGAAGCCGGTGATTTCAGCGACGGACCGCGCTGCTGGCGAAGCGCTCTTTGCAAGCCTGGGCTGCCCGGCATGTCACGTTGCTGCGCGGGCAACGGGAGACCAGACGGGCAAGATCCTCATGATGGGGCTCGCCGGTCGGTACTCACGGGATTCGCTCGGGGCATACCTGCGCCAACCGCGCCAGCCGATGCCGCCGGTGACGGCCGGAGACGAGGTCGTGCGGCCGCTC
>JAIBJM010000057.1 GCA_020029535.1 Gammaproteobacteria bacterium
CAGCACCCAACTGCGCTACGAGTTCTCCAACTGGGAGGATGTTTGGTATGTGCACCACATCTACGGTGACGCCATGCGTAATGTCGGGCATGTACTGGGCAATTGGGGCGCCGACTGGCGCCGGTCCGGTGACTATGTGGGCGCTCAGAGCCACATGCTGGCGCTCGACCGGGAACTGGATGGCGATGTCAGCGTCGGTGCGCGCTATCGGACCTTGCAGAATGATTCGTACACGGGCGGTGATTACCGCCGCATGCATGAACTGACCGTGTCGCTGGCCCGTCCGTGGAGACAGTTCCGGGTGTCGACCAGTCTGCAGGGTGGACGTGATGTTTACGGAGAATGGTACGGGCGCCTGGCGGCCAACCTGGTAATGACCGGCGATGCGCGCAACAGCCCGGTTCTGGTTGAACCACTGAAGACCGACACGGATCGGGCTACGGCCGATCAACCCGCCGTCGAACGCTTCGTCGATGTCGGTGCCATGCAGGGACGGCTTCGGTACGAAGAAGATCTCGGCTTTCTGCCGCGCCGCACGACAACAGAAAGTGGTGCCCATCTTGGCCTGGGCGTGCGCAAGGCGGTCAGCAAACACAGTGATTTTGGTGCCCGCGTGGAACTCGATGATTTGCGGGGACGTCCGCTGATGTCGTTGCGGGCACTGGACTATCGCTTTCGCTTCAATTCCGATTGGGCGGCCACCGGTTTCTTCGGCTTCTCGCGCTATGCCGCACGGACGCCGGCGCATGGCTACTACGCCGGCGTTGGCCTGCAACGCCGCGATGTGTTGCCGGGGTGGGACGTCGGACTGGATCTGCGTTATGTCGATCGCATTGTCCGCAAGAAGATCACTCCGGGAGAGACCATCATCACCTGGCCCAACGAGTACTGGTCGATGACCGGTGCATCGCTGTATCTGAGCCGACGCTTCTAGGCCGCGCTGTTCAGGCGACGCCACTGCGCCGCCGCTGGTAAGCCTCCAGCGTGTTCTGCATCAGCATGGCCACTGTCATTGGCCCCACGCCACCAGGTACCGGGGTAATCCAGGCGGCGCGTGCAGCGGCCGGCGCGAACTCGACGTCACCGGCCAGCTTGCCATCCGGCAGCCGGTTGATGCCCACATCGATGACCACGGCACCTGGCTTGATCCATTCGCCGCGCACCATGCCGGGCTGGCCCACGGCTGCCACCACCAGTTCGGCGCGCCCCACCTGCACGGCCAGGTCGCGCGTGCGGCTGTGGCAGACCGTTACCGTGGCGCCGGCCAGCATCAATTCCAGCGCCATCGGACGACCGACGATGTTCGAGGCGCCCACCACCACGGCATTCATGCCGGCCGGATTGATGCCGCTGGCTGCCAGCAGGCGCATTACGCCGTAGGGTGTGCAGGGACGCAGCAACGGCTCGCGCTGCGCCAGCCGGCCGAGGTTGTACGGATGGAAGCCGTCCACATCCTTGGCCGGGTCAATGGCCTCGATGACGGCACGGCTGCGGATCTGCTGCGGCAGCGGCAGTTGCACCAGGATGCCGTCAATGGCGCCGTCGTTGTTCAGCAGGCCGATGATCTCCAGCAGCTCCGCCTCGCTGATGGAGGCCGGCAGATCGTGGGCACTGGAGATGATGCCGGCCTCCTCGCAGGAGCGGCGCTTGTTGCGGACATAAACCTGCGAGGCGGGGTGCTCGCCCACCATGACGACGGCCAGACCCGGTCGGCGCAGCCCGCGGCTGGCCAGTGCATCGGTGGCCACGCGTACCTCGCGCTTGATCTCGTCCGCGATGCGCTTGCCATCGATCAGTATTGCAGTCATGGTCACCGCCAGGCAGTTAAAGGACTATTGTTGCATGGCCGGCGCGCGGTTCCGTATGATGCGCGCCCCCGGACAGGGTGGATGGTCCGGGGTGATAGGCGAGTCTGTGTCTGAGCGCGAAGTGGCGGGGCATGGCGCAGTCTGGTAGCGCATCTGCTTTGGGAGCAGAGGGTCGGGGGTTCAAATCCCTCTGCCCCGACCAAATCCGCTGAACTACGGTTAGGATGCATGTATTGCGTGCGCCCGTAGCTCAGGTGGATAGAGCACCGGCCTTCTAAGCCGGTGGTCGCAGGTTCGACTCCTGCCGGGCGCGCCAACGATTTCGACGGTGGACGTAGCTCAGTTGGTAGAGTCCCGGATTGTGATTCCGGCCGTCGCGGGTTCGAGTCCCGTCGTCCACCCCAGTTTCTGGTTTGTCTTGCGGGCCGTTAGCTCAGTTGGTAGAGCAGGAGACTCTTAATCTCTTGGTCGAAGGTTCGACTCCTTCACGGCCCACCACTTCATGCGTACGCCCGTGTCTTCGCCGCGATCGCGGCGACGTAGCCATAGGTTCTGCTGGAGGCCATTCTTCTCGAAGACGATTGCGTGCCCCGCACTGACTTCTTTCCGTATTGCGAGCAATTGCTGCCGCAACAGCAAACGCATATTCAGTCACACCGCGATCCTTGCCTTCACGCGAGCCGTCAATTACCGTGCGTCCGATCTCGTCCTTAAGAAAAGTATTGCTTGGTTGCCTGGTCACCAAGTAATGCGCGGTTCCGGGTCCGGGGAGGAATGGATGGCGAAAGTTTTCAGAGTGATGACCGCCGCGGTTGCCATGGCAGCCATGTCCGCTGTGTTCACGCCCGCATTCGCGGCGTTCAACCTGTCCGGCTACTACGAGCCGGTGAGACAGGAGGACATCGGCGATCGGAGCGGAGGGCCTGAGCCCGGCGACTATACCGGCATGCCGATCAACGAAGCGGCGCGCCTGCGGGCCGACAACTGGAACGCTTCGACTCTCACCCAGCCCGAGCGGCAGTGCCTGCCGCACGACGCGTTCTATGGTTGGCGCTCCATCGGCGCGGTCCAGATCTGGCAGACCGTCGATATAGAGACTCAAAAGGTCGTCAAGATCGACACCGATGTCATGTTTGGCGGCCGCGAGATCTGGATGGATGGGCGACCACATCCATCGGAATCGACTCCCCACACCTGGCAGGGCTTTTCCACCGGCCGATGGGACGGCGACGTGCTGGTGGTCCACACCACTCACCTCAAGACCAGCCACATCCGCCGCAATGGGTTGGTGCACAGCGACAAGGCGGTCCTGGACGAGCGGTTCTTCTATCACGACGGCATTCTGAACCATGTCCAGATGCTCACCGATCCTGTTTACCTGACCGAGCCGTTGGTCAGGACGACCGTATTCGTCCGGCGCCCTCAGACCATCATCTTCGCCTTGCCCTGCCGTCCGGCGGTGGAAATTCCGCGCCCCTGGGGCGCGGTCCCGCACACCGCGTTTCGCGACTCATCCGGAAGCGTCGAATTCGCCCGGAAGACTGAGCTTCCTCTCGCCGCCATCCGCGGCGGGGCGGAGACACTCCTTCCTGAATTCGCGGACTCGCCTGCGGCCAAGATGCCAGTCAAGCCCGTCCGGTCCGGAGCGAAGTAGGAGCTCGAGGAAATCATGAAGAAGAACATGAAGAGGTCAACGTCCTTGTCGGAGAGCTGGGCCAGCGCGGGCGGGCGTGCCATCCGGGCGAGCTCCCTTGTTGCTGTTGCCTTCGCTGCCACCGCGCACGCGGCCCACCAGCCGCATCTGCCGTTTGCGCCACAGCTGCAAGTCGCGTCCGCGCCGTTCGAGTGGGTCAAGGTCCGCGACAACATCTTTGTCGTGTCGGGTCCGGACGGCAATGTCACGGTCCAGGTCGGCCCCGAAGGCGCGATCGTCGTGGACACCCAGAGCGCTGAACGCGCGCCGGCACTCGTGGCCGAGTTGAACAAGCTCGTCGGCGAGCGCCACATCCGCTTTCTCGTCAATACCAGCGCCGACCCGGGTCACACGGGCGCCAACCTGCAGGTCCGCAATGCGGGACGCCAGATTGCGGCCGGTATCATGCTCATGGCGACCGGCGACATTTCGAAACAGGCCGTCCATATGGCGCATGAGAACACGCTGCTGCGCCTGTCGGCGGGCGGGCCAGGCCTGGGCGAGCCTCCGAATGAGAGCTACGCCTCGGCCTGGTATGACTTGTACTTCAATGGTGAAGGCGTGGTGATCACCCACATGCCTGCCGCGCACACGGATGGAGACAGCATCGTCCACTTCCGCACCTCGGACGTGCTGGTGGCGGGCGAGATCTGGAATACGCTCACCTATCCGGTGATCGACGTCGCGCGGGGTGGATCGATCCAGGGCGAGCTCGACGCGCTCAACACCCTGATCGACCTCGCCATCCCCCGCGAGAACGCGGAAGGCGGCACCATGATCGTCCCCGGACGGGGACGGGTTGGCGATGAATCCGACCTCGTCGAATACCGGGACATAATCACCACCATCCGCGACCACATCAAGGAATTGGTCGACAGGGGCATGACGCTCGAACAGGTCAAGGCCGCCAAACCGACCGTCGAGTACGACGGTCGCTGGGGAGCGACCTCCGGGCCCTGGACCACGGATATGTTCGTCTCTGCCGTCTACGCGAGCCTGAAGGCTGAGCGGTCGAAAACCACGAAGGATGCCCGATGAGCCGAATTCAACCTCTCGGACGCTCGGTCCTGGCCATAGTCGGGGCGGTCGCGATGATGTCTGCCAACCTCTCGGTTGCTCAGGGTCCGCCCCCTGGTGGACCGCCTCCGGGCGCTTTCCCGGGTGGTTTTCCACCTCCTCCCCAGCCACCGCGCGCGCCCGACGGATCCCTCCTGCGCCAACGATTCGAGCCGGAGATGGAATTTCCGGCATTCCCCGTGCCCAAGCCTGCCAATCCCAAGGCGGGGGCGATGATCGACCTGACCGGCAACTGGGTCTCGATCGTGAACGAGGACTACGTCTACCGCATGTTCACGCCGTGGCCAGGCGAATACGACGGCGTGCCGCTGACCCCTGCTGCGAAGACCGTTGCCAACGCCTGGACCCCCGCGCAAGACGGTTCGTGCAAGGCCTACGGAGTCGGCGGTCTGATGCGCATGCCGACGCGGCTCAGAATCGGTTGGGAAGGCGTCGACGTCTTGAAGATCGAAACCGACGCAGGGGTACAGACCCGGCGTATCGTCTTCACGCCGGCGCCGGGGACCGGCCCGCGGACTCTGCAAGGCGATTCCGCAGGCGTCTGGGAGCCTCTCGTGCCGCAGATGCCGTTCAACCCATTGATGGCCGCAGCCGCTGGGGCCAGCGGCCCACCCAAGCGCAGCGGCACGCTCAAGGTCACTACCACCAATCACACCGGCGGCTGGCTCAGGAAGAACGGCGCTCCCTACAGCGAGAACGCCTCGATCCTGGAGTATTTCGATCGTTGGCCGGGCCCGGACGGCGCCGAATGGATGTCGGTGACCACGGTCGTGACCGATCCCGCCAATCTTCGCGAACCGTACTACACCAGTTCGCATTTCCGGAAAGAGCCCGACGGCTCGAAGTGGCGGCCGAAGCCCTGCAAGCCCTAGCGCGGCGCCGCGCCGCGGCCGGGCCGAGTCTTGACAGAACCTCCGGTGCAGCACCGGGCCTCGTTTCATCGAGGCCCGGCCGCGATGTATCCCCGAACTTGCAGCATGGGAATCGTTGAGTAGTTAAACTGATGCTGTAGGGGACAACTTTGGTGGAACACAGCCCACCAGTGCCCAAGTCCGGGCGAAAGTGGCGGAATTGGTAGACGCACTGGATTTAGGTTCCAGCGGGGCAACCCGTGAGAGTTCGAGTCTCTCCTTTCGCACCAGATCATTGAATTGAGGATGTGCCCAGCATGCAGGTTTCGCTGACGAAGACCCAGGGCCTCGAGCGCCGTCTCGAGGTGGCAGTACCCGGTGAGCAGGTCGAGCGCGAAGTGGATTCGCGGCTCAAGAAGCTGGCCAGAACGGCCCGTATCAAGGGCTTCCGGCCCGGCAAGGTGCCATTTGCTGTCGTGCGCCAGCAGTATGGCGGGCAGGTGCATGCCGAAGCCGTCAATGATCTGTTGCAAAGCAGTTTTGCCGAGGCCGTTGCCCAGCAGCAGCTGAAGCCGGCAGGCGGTCCCCGCATCGAGCCATTGCAGATCCAGCCCGGCACGGAGCTGCGGTACGCGGCCACCTTCGAGGTGTTGCCCGAGGTGAAGATCCCGGCGCTGGACAAGCTGCAGATCGAGCGTCCCACCGCGGACATCACTGATGCCGATGTGACCGAAATGCTGGAGAGCATGCGACGCCAGAGGCCGGTGTTCACCGCCGTCGAACGCGCCGCGCAGGACAGCGATCGTGTCACCATCAATTACGAAGGCCGGATTGACGGCGAAGTTTTCCCGGGCGGGCAGAACGATGGCTTCAAGGTGGTGCTGGGCGCCGGGACCATCCTCGCTGAACTGGATGCTGCCATGCACGGCATGAAGGTCGGCGATACCAAGAGCGTGCCGGCGCGTTTTCCGGACGACTATGGCGCCAGTTCGGTAGCCGGCAAGCAGGCCGAGTTCACCATTACGGTAACGGCCATTGAAGAGCGGAGCCTGCCGGAAATCGATGAGGCCTTTGTGCGCGGTTTCGGTTTCGAGCAGGGTTCGGTGGAAGGCTTCCACGAGGAAGTCCGCAGCAGCATGGAACGCGAGCTGGCCGATGCCATCCGCCTGCGCCAGCGCGACGCTTTGCTCGATGCGCTGTTCAAGGCCAGCCCGCTGGATGTGCCCAAGGTACTGATTGATGAGCAGGTGCAGGAGCTGCAGCTGCAGATGTTGCGCCGCATGGGCGTACAGAAGATCGAGCAGATGCCACCGCGCGAGCCGTACGAAGAGCCGGCACGCAAGCGTGTGGCACTGGGGCTGTTGATCGGTGAGATCATCCGGTCGCAATCGCTGACCGTGGATCGTGAACGCCTGCAGCAGCGACTGGAGGCGGTGGTGGCCGGACACCCGGACGCCGACAACATGCGTCGCCAGTACCTGCAGAGCCGCGAGGCCATGCAGCAGCTGGAGTCGGCGACGCTGGAAGACCAGGCGCTGGAATGGGCGTTGTCGCAGGTCAGACAGATCGACAAACCCGCGAACTTCCGGGAGCTGACCGGGTTCGGTTCCACCGCCGGAGACTGACATGAACGAGCGTAATCTGAATCTGGTGCCCATCGTCGTCGAGCAGACCTCGCGCGGCGAGCGGTCGTACGACATCTACTCGCGCCTGCTGAAGGAACGGGTGATCTTCATCGTTGGCGAAATCGAAGATCACATGGCCAACCTGGTGATCGCGCAGATGCTGTTCCTCGAGTCCGAGAACCCGGACAAGGACATTGCGCTGTACATCAACTCGCCCGGCGGATTGGTGACAGCGGGTCTGGCGATCTACGACACCATGCAGTTCATCAAGCCCGAGATCAGCACCATCTGCGTTGGCCAGGCGGCCAGCATGGGTGCCGTGCTGCTGGCGGGCGGCGCCAAGGGCAAGCGCTTCGCATTGCCGCATTCGCGCATGATGATCCATCAACCGCTGGGCGGCGCGCAGGGCCAGGCCAGTGACATGGAAATCCATGTGCGCGAGATCCTCAAGGCGCGCGAGCGGCTGAATGTGATCCTGGCGCAGCACACCGGTCAGCCCATCGAGCGCATCAAGCAGGACACCGACCGCGACAATTTCATGGGTGGCGCCGATGCCGTGGCCTACGGGCTGATCGACAAGGTGCTGGAAAAGCGCGGCGAATTGCCCACCGCAAAATCGTGATCAAAGTCCTGCATTAACAATAGCTTAGAACGACGCAGTGCTTTGCGGTGCTCAAGTGGCCATGCTATATAGATGGCGCGCGGGCAAAACTTTGTCGGCGATTCCGGGTCACAGGAGCGAGGTGTCTGGCAGTGAGTGATGAATCCCGCGGGCGGACTGACGACGGCAAGCTGCTGTACTGCTCTTTTTGCGGCAAGAGTCAGCATGAAGTACGCAAGCTGATCGCCGGACCGTCGGTGTTCGTCTGTGACGAATGTGTCGAGCTCTGCAACGACATCATCCGCGAAGAACTTGAAGACCGCGCCGACAAGGCACGCGACAAGTTGCCGCGGCCCCACGAGATCAAGCAGGTTCTCGACGAGTACGTGATCGGCCAGGACCGCGCCAAGAAAGTGCTGTCGGTGGCCGTCTACAACCACTACAAGCGGTTGCAGACCCGCGGTGGTGCGCGCGGCAAGGATGATGTGGAACTCGCCAAGAGCAACATCCTGCTGATCGGCCCCACCGGCTGTGGCAAGACCCTGCTGGCCGAGACACTGGCCCGCCTGCTGAATGTGCCATTCACGATAGCCGATGCCACCACGCTGACCGAAGCGGGTTATGTGGGCGAGGACGTCGAGAACATCATCCAGAAGCTGCTGCAGAAGTGCGACTACGACGTCGAGAAAGCGCAGACCGGCATTGTCTACATAGACGAAATCGACAAGATTTCCCGCAAGAGCGACAACCCTTCGATCACCCGCGACGTGTCGGGTGAGGGCGTGCAGCAGGCGCTGCTGAAGCTGATTGAAGGCACCGTGGCTTCAGTGCCGCCGCAGGGTGGCCGCAAGCATCCGCAGCAGGAATTCCTGCAGGTGGACACCGGCAACATCCTGTTCATCTGCGGCGGCGCGTTCTCGGGCCTGGAAAAGCTGATTCAGAACCGCACCCAGAAGGGGGGCATCGGCTTCACATCCGATCTCCGCACCGTCAATGAGCGGCCGCATGGCGTCGACCTGTTCCACGATGTGGAGCCGGAGGATCTGATCAAGTTCGGCCTGATTCCGGAGTTTGTCGGCCGCCTGCCGGTGGTCGCGACGCTGGAAGAGCTGGACGAGGCGGCGCTGATTTCCATCCTCACCGAACCCAAGAACGCGCTGACCAAGCAGTATCGCCGGCTGTTCGATATGGAAGGGTCGGAGCTCGAGTTCCGCGAAGACGCTCTGCGTGCGGTGGCCCGCAAGGCCATGCAGCGCAAGACCGGCGCGCGCGGGCTGCGCACCATTCTTGAGAATGTGCTGCTCGACACCATGTACGAGCTGCCATCCATGCGCAATGTGGCCAAGGTGGTGGTGGACGAGACGGCGATCGATGGTCAGTCGAAGCCGTACATCGTTTATCGCAGCGAAGATGCCCGGCTGGCGGCGGTGGAGGAGCCGCGGCGGGTGGGCGGGTCGTCGCACGCTTGATCGTTCGCAGGCAGAGTGCCTGTGATTGTGAAAAATTCGGGGGGCGCGACGCTGTTGAAAATCCGGCGTCGCGCCCCAACTGTTTGGGGCAGAAGTGCGTGCTGTCCGGATACCGGGAGATCGCCATGGCCGATGAATCGAATGAAGTGAAGGCTGACACCGGCGGTACACCCATGCCGGTGCTGCCGTTGCGTGATGTGGTGGTCTACCCGCACACGGTGATTCCGCTGTTCGTGGGTCGCGAGAAGTCGATCCATGCGCTGGATGCGGCCATGAAGGCCGACAAGCGCATCCTGCTGGTGGCGCAGAAGCAGGCCGACGTGGACGATCCGAAGATGGAGGATCTGCACGGCTTCGGCACCGTGGCCACCATTCTGCAGCTGCTGAAGCTTCCTGACGGCACGGTCAAGGTGCTGGTGGAGGGTGTGGATCGCGCCCGCGTCACCAGCATGCAGGCCACGGTTCTGGCCGGCGAAGGCAATCAGGGTTACTACTCCGCCAACATCCAGCTCGAATCGGATTCCGACCAGTACGACGAGCGCGAAATGGACGTGCTGACGCGCTCGGTGGTGTCGCAGTTCGAGCAGTACGTCAAGCTGAACAAGAAAGTGCCACCCGAGGTGCTGACTGCGCTGGCAGGCATCGAGCAGCCGGGCCGGCTGGCCGATACCGTTGCGTTGCACATGTCGCTGAAGCTGGCCGAGAAGCAGAAGGTTCTGGAAATTCTCGATGTGCGCAAGCGTCTCGAACATGTGCTGGTGGCCATCGAGGGCGAGATGGATGTGCTGCAGATCGAAAAGCGCATCCGCGGCCGCGTCAAGGCGCAGATGGAAAAGAGCCAGCGCGAGTACTACCTGAACGAGCAGATGAAGGCCATCCAGAAGGAACTGGGTGACATGGAGGACGGCGGCAACGAGCTGGCCGAACTCGAACAGAAGATCACCAAGGCCGGCATGCCCAAAGAGGCGCGAGAAAAGGCCACTGCCGAGGTCAACAAGCTCAAGCTGATGTCACCGATGTCGGCCGAGGCCACCGTGGTGCGCAACTACGTCGACTGGCTGGTCAAGGTGCCATGGAAGAAACGCACCCGGCTGCTGAAGAACATCAATAGCGCGCAGAAGGTGCTGGACGAAGACCACTATGGCCTGGACAAGGTCAAGGAACGCATCGTCGAATATCTGGCGGTGCTGCAGCGGGTCGAGAAGATCCGCGGTCCCATCCTGTGCCTGGTGGGTCCGCCTGGCGTAGGCAAGACCTCGCTGGGTCAGAGCATGGCGCGCGCCACCAACCGCAAGTTCGTGCGCATGTCGCTTGGCGGTGTGCGCGACGAAGCCGAGATCCGTGGTCACCGGCGCACCTACATCGGTTCGATGCCGGGCAAGATCATCCAGAACATGGCCAAGACCGGTGTGCACAATCCGCTGTTCCTGCTGGATGAAGTCGACAAGATGGCAATGGATTTCCGCGGCGATCCGTCTTCGGCGCTGCTGGAGGTGCTGGATCCCGAACAGAACTCGACCTTCTCCGACCACTACCTGGAAGTGGACTTCGATCTTTCCGAGGTGATGTTCGTCTGCACGGCCAATACGCTGAACATTCCGGCGCCACTGCTGGATCGCATGGAAGTGATCCGCCTGCCCGGCTACACCGAGGACGAGAAGCTGAACATCGCACGGCGCTATCTGGTGCCCAAGCAGGTGAAGCAGAACGGCCTGAAGGCCGGTGAGCTGTCGGTGTCCGATCCGGCGCTGCTGGATATCGTGCGCCACTACACCCGCGAGGCCGGGGTGCGCAACCTCGAACGCGAAGTGGCCAAGATCAGTCGCAAGGCGGTCAAGCAGCTGCTGACCGAAAAGGGCGACAAGGAAAGCAAGAAAGCCGTTTCGGTCACGCCGCGCAATCTGGACAAGTTCCTCGGTGTGCGCCGTTTCCGTTACGGCAAGGCCGAGGACCAGAACCGCATTGGCCAGGTTACCGGCCTGGCATGGACCGAGGTGGGCGGCGAGCTGCTGACCATCGAAGCGGCAGTGGTGTCCGGCAAGGGCAAGCTGTTGCACACCGGCCAGCTGGGAGAGGTGATGCAGGAATCCATCCAGGCCGCAATGTCGGTGGTGCGCAGCCGCGCCGACGTGCTGGGGCTGGATCCGGACTTCTACCAGAAGCACGACATGCACCTGCACATGCCCGAAGGCGCCACGCCGAAGGACGGCCCCAGCGCCGGCATAGGCATGTGCACGGCGCTGGTGTCGGCGCTGACCCGCATTCCGGTGCGTTCGGATGTGGCGATGACCGGCGAGATCACGCTGCGCGGCGAAGTGCTGCCCATCGGTGGTCTGAAGGAAAAACTGCTGGCGGCCCAGCGCGGCGGCATCGCGACGGTGTTGATCCCCGAAGAGAACAAGAAGGATCTGGTCGAGATTCCCGACAACATCAAGGGCAAGCTCGACATACGCCCGGTGCGCTGGATCGACGAAGTGCTGGAGATGGCGCTGACCGCGCGGCCGACGCCGCGTGTGGCGGTCGCTGAGCCGGTGCCGCGCAAATCAAGCCGTCGCGGCAACCGGCGCGCCGTCAAGCCGGCGCAGGCACATTGAGAGTGTGCTGGAATCGGCTGGCTCGATCCTTTAGAATGCGCGGCCTTTTGAACTGAGGGGCCAGGCCTTCCTGACACGCTGATTCCGGGTGCTTAGCTCAGCTGGTAGAGCGTCGCCCTTACAAGGCGAATGTCGGGGGTTCGATCCCCTCAGCACCCACCAGATAACGGAGCGGTAGTTCAGTTGGTTAGAATACCGGCCTGTCACGCCGGGGGTCGCGGGTTCGAGTCCCGTCCGCTCCGCCAACCAATCTCATGCTGCAAAACATAGGCGACAAACTGAAATCCCACCGCTGGGTGGGAATCCTTCTGCTGGGTGCCCTGGGCCTGATCTTCGCCATGTGGGGCGCCTACGGCATCGTCGATCTCAGTACCGGCGCGCCCAGCTATGCGTTGCAGGTCAATGGCGAAGAGATCGCTCTCAACGACGTGCGCGAGGCCTGGCAGCAGCGCCAGTCGCGTCTGCAGCAGCAGGTGGCCGGCGAAATTCCGGCCGAGCAGCGCCGGGCGCTGCAGCAGCAGTTGTTGAATGAATACATCGGTGCCACGCTGCTGCGACAGCGCGCGCGCGAACGCGGACTGCGCGTCGATGACCGCGCGGTAGCCATTGCGTACCACTCCGAGCCGAGCTTCCAGGTTGAGGGCAAGTTCAACGAGGCTGCCGCGCGCGCCATGTTGATCCAGGCCGGATTGACGCCCGTCACCTACGAGGCGCAGCTGCGCGATTCGCTGCAGGTCGGCCAGCTGACGCAGGCACTGCAGGCCACCGACTTTCTGACAGCCGCCGAGCGCAGTCGCATCTTTGCGCTGGAGAACGAACATCGCCAGCTGCGCTACGCCATGCTGCCGCTGGAGGGTTTTGCGGCGGCGGCCAAGGTCGATGAACAGCAGATCAATGCCTGGTACAGCGCACATGCCGCCGAATACCAGACCGCTGAATCGGCGCATCTGCAGTATGCGGAGCTGAGCCTGGCGGCCATTGCTGCCCAGGTAAACGTCAATGAGGCTGACCTGACGGCCTGGTATGAGGCGAACAAGGCCCGCTATGCGGAGCCCGAGAAGCGTCGTGCCCGGCATGTGCTGATCCAGGTGCCCAGCGGCGCCGATGCGGCGACTGATGCCGCGGCGCTGAAGAAGGCCCAGGAAACAGTCGCCAAGGCGCGTGCCGGCGGCGATTTTGCAGCGCTGGTCCGGCAATATTCCGACGACAGCGGATCCAGGGCACAGGGGGGCGACCTGGGCTGGATGCAGGCCGATGCTTCCATTGACCCGGCCTTTTCCCGGGCCATGTTTGCGTTGAGTGCCGGTCAGATCAGCGATCCGGTCAAGACGCCGTTCGGTTACCACGTCATCAAGCTGGAGCAGGTGCAGCCTGCCGGCGGCCGCACACTGGCCGATGCGCGCTCCCAGATCGAAGCGGATTACCGGCGTGATCGTGCCGGCGAAATCTTCGGTGATCGCCAGGAACAGTTGCAGCAGAAGCTGGAGGCAGGCAACAGCGATCTGCAGGCGCTGGCCAGCGAATTCGGTCTGCAGAGCGGCGACATTGCACAGTACACCCGCGCCGGCGCTGCGCCGCTCGGCGGCAGTGCCGAGCTGAATGCCAGCGTATTTTCCGATGAGGTGCGCGGTGGCGGCCGCATTGGCGGGCCGGTGGCGCTGAGCGACGATCGTCTGGTCATCGTCAAGGTGCTGGAATATCGCACGCCGAAGACCCGACCACTGGCAGAAGTGCGCGCCGAAGTGATCGAGGCGGTGCGCAATGATGCCGGTTCGCGTGCGGCACGCGAGGCCGCTGAGGCGGCCGTGAAGCAGCTGGATGGCGGCGCTTCATTCGACGCCGTGCTGAAGGGACTGGGAGCCACGGCGGCGGCACCTGCTCTGGTCGGTCGTGGAGATCCGCAGTTGCCGGTTCAGATACGCGATGCCGCGTTCTCGATGCCCTTTGCTGCCGGCAAGACCAGTTACCGCTTCGTGCCGCTGGAGCAGGGTGGAGCGGCGCTGGTGGCGTTGTCTGACGTACGCCCTGGCGTTGCAGGGGCCAATCCTGCCAATGATCGGCAGCTGCTGGCCGAGGTGGAACGGCGCCAGCGCGAGACGCTGACTTCAGCCTATCTGCTTGAAATGCAAAGGCGTGCCAGCATCAAACGCAACGACACTGTTTTCGAATGATGTCAGTCGGGTTACTGCATTCTACGAATCGTTTGCCGTAGGAACCGTTTCAGCCGATCATCCCGATACCCCGCTCAGGATCGAGAGGCGACTCATGCCGCTGCCCCCCTTCTTTTCTGTAAACCGCCTGGCCTTGCTGGCCGCTATCGTCATGGCAGCCGGATGTGGTGGCGGGACAGAGGCAACCGGCGGCGCCATGCCACCACCCCAGGTCGCTGTGGTGACACTGAAGTCCCAGGCCGTGGAGCTGCGCCGCGAGCTGCCCGGGCGTGTCAGTGCACTGCTGGTGGCCGAGGTGCGGCCGCAAGTGGGTGGCATCGTCAAGCAGGTGCTGTTTACCGAGGGCAGTGAAGTCAAGGCCGGTCAGCTGCTGTATCAGCTCGATGACGCGGTCTATCAGGCCGGCGTTTCAAGCGCCGATGCCGCGCGCCTGAAGGCCGAGGCAGTGACCGACAATGCCCGCCGCAGCGCCGCGCGTGGCGCCGAGCTGCAGAAGACACGACTGATCAGCGAACAGGACAATGACGCGCTGCGGGCCGCGCTACAGCAGGCCGAAGCGGATCTGGCGGCGGCCCGCGCGGCCGTGGAGACCGCGCGCATCAGTCTCGCCTATGCGCGTATCAGGGCACCCATCCGCGGTCGCATCGGCAAGTCGGTAGTGACCCGCGGTGCACTGGTGACAGCCAATCAGGGTGAGGCGCTGGCCACCATCCAGCAATTGGATCAGGTCTACGTCGATGTCACGCAGTCCAGCAGCGAATCGCTGCAGTTGCGCCGCGAGCTGGGGAATGCCGGAACGGCTGGCAGCAGGGCCGTGCAGCTGACGCTGGAGGATGGCACGGCCTATCCGCAGGCCGGACGGCTGCAGTTCACCGATGTCACCGTCGATCAGACCACCGGCAGCTTCCTGCTGCGCGTGCTGGTGCCCAATCCGCAGCGTCTGCTGCTGCCTGGCATGTATGTGCGTGCCACCATCAATGAGGGCACGGTGACCAATGGGCTGCTGGCGCCGCAGCAGGGCATTACCCGCGATCCCAAGGGCAATGCCACGGCCATGGTGGTCGACGCCGAGGGCAAGGCGCAGCAGCGCATGGTGCGCACGGCGCGCACGGTGGGCGATCAGTGGCTGATCAGCGAAGGCCTGATGGCCGGCGATCGCGTCATCGTCGAGGGGCTGCAGAAGATCATGCCCGGCATGCCGGTGGTTGCCGTTGAAGTGGGAGCCGCCGCGGCACGATCTGCCGCAGCTCCCGCCGCCGCGGGTCGCTGAGCGGATCAGGCCGCCATGTCGCGCTTCTTCATTGACCGGCCGATATTCGCCTGGGTGCTGGCACTGGGCCTGATGCTGATCGGCATCGTGTCGATCACGCGGCTGCCGATCACGCCGTATCCGACCATTGCGCCGCCGGCTATCGCCGTCACCGCGACATATCCGGGCGCGTCGGCCAAGGCCGTGGAAGATTCGGTCACGCAGGTGATCGAGCAGAACATGACGGCGCTGGATGGACTGATCTACATGTCCTCCAGCAGCAACTCGAGCGGTGGCGCAACCATCACGCTGACCTTTGCCAGCGGCACCGATCCGGACATCGCGCAGGTGCAGGTGCAGAACCGGCTGCAGTCGGTGACGCCGCTGCTGCCGCAGATCGTTCAGCAGCAGGGCATCAGCGTCAACAAGATCGTCAATTCCACGCTGATGGCCATCGGCTTCACGTCCGAGGACGGCTCGCTGTCGGAAAGCGACATGTCCGATTACGTGAATACCAACATCACCGATCAGATCAGCCGCGTGCCGGGTGTGGGCTCGGTCCAGCAGTTCGGTTCCAAGTACGCCATGCGCATCTGGCTGGACCCGAACAAGCTGCGCGCCTATTCGCTGACGCCCACTGATGTGGTCACGGCGCTGCGCGCGCAGAACGCGCAGTTTTCGGTGGGTCAGCTGGGTGGCGCGCCGCAGCTGGAAAACCAGCAGATCAACGCCACGATCACGGCCCAGGGCCGCCTGGAGCATGTCGAACAGTTCCGCAACATCATCCTGCGTGGCAGCGGCAGCGGCTCGCTGCTGCGCCTGGGCGATGTCGCGCGCGTCGAGCTGGGCGCCAGTACCTACGAGTTTTCGGTGGTGTACAACGGCAAGCCGGCCACCGGCTTTTCGATTTCGCTGGCCGCCGGTGCCAACGCGCTGGCTACGGCCGAACGGGTGCGCGCCGAGATCAAGGAGCTGCAAGCGGAATTCCCGCGTGGCATGACCTCCTTCGTCCCGTTCGACACCACACCCTACGTGCGCGTTTCGATCGAGGAAGTGGTCAAGACGCTGATCGAAGCCATCGTGCTGGTGTTCCTGGTCATGTATCTGTTCCTGCAGAACATGCGGGCCACGCTGATTCCGACCATTGCCGTGCCGGTGGTGCTGCTGGGAACGTTCCCGGTGCTGCTGTTGCTGGGCTTCTCGATCAACATGCTGACCATGTTCGCCGTGGTGCTGGCCATCGGTCTGCTGGTGGACGACGCCATCGTCGTGGTCGAGAACGTCGAGCGTCTGATGGCCGAGGAGGGTCTGTCGCCGGTCGAGGCCACCCGCAAATCCATGGGTCAGATCACCGGCGCACTGATCGGCATTGGCACGGTGCTGTCGGCAGTGTTCCTGCCGATGGCCTTCCTCGAAGGGTCCACCGGCATCATCTATCGGCAGTTTTCGGTCACCGTGGTGACCGCGATGGTGTTGTCGGTGATCGTTGCCGTGACGCTGACGCCGGCGCTGTGCGCCACGCTGCTGCGGCCGGTAGGGCAGAAGGGACACGACAATCACTCCCGCTTGTTCAACTGGTTCAATCGCGGCTTCGGCGCCACCAGTCACCGCTACCAACAACTGGTCAAGCGCATGCTGGGACGCACCGGTCGCTACATGGCGGTATATGGCGCGCTGGCCGCGATGATGGGCCTGCTGTTCATCCGACTGCCCACTTCCTTCCTGCCGGCCGAGGACCAGGGCTATCTGTATATGCTGGTGCAGACGCCGGTGGGCGCTACCCAGGCGCGCACGCGTCGCGTGCTTGACGAGGTGCAGCAGCATTTCCTGACCACGGAAAAGGACAGCGTCGAATCCATTTTCACGGTGCAGGGTTTCAGTTTCATCGGTACCGGCCAGAACGCCGGCATCGGCTTCGTGCTGATGAAGGATTGGGATGAGCGCAAGTCGGAGGAGCAAGGCCTCGACGCCATCGCAGCGCGGGCCTCAGGTGCAATGAGCCGGATCAAGGACGGCCTGGTGTACGCCGTGGCGCCGCCGGCGGTGCAGGAACTGGGGACCTCGCGCGGTTTCGATTTCTACCTGAAGGATGAAGGTGGACAGGGCCACGAGGCGCTGCTGGCGGCGCGCAACCAGTTGCTGGGCATGGCGGCGCAGGATTCTTCGCTGGCCAATATGCGTCCCACCGGTTCCGAGGATGCGCCGCAGTTCCGGCTCGATATCGACGCCGGGAAAGCCAGCGCGCTGGGCGTGTCGATGGACGAGATCAACGACACGCTGGCGCTGGCCTGGGGCGGTCGCTATGTGGACGACTTCATCGACCGCAGTCGCCTCAAGCGCGTGTTCGTGCAGGCCGATGCGCCGTATCGCATGAATCCCGAAGATTTCAACCGCTGGTACGTGCGCAATGACAAGGGCGGCATGGTGCCGGTCCCGGCCTTCACCAATTCTCATTGGGAATACGGTTCGCCGCAGCTGATGCGCTTCAACGGCACCTCGGCCATGCAGATCAATGGCGAGGCGGCGCCCGGCGTCAGTTCCGGCGATGCCATGGCGACCATCGAACGCCTGGTGGCCAAGCTGCCGTCGGGATTCCGTATCGAGTGGGCGGGCCAGTCCTACGAAGAGCGCGCTGCCGGTGCGCAGACGCCGCTGCTGTATACGCTGTCGGTGGTCGTGGTGTTTCTGGCGCTGGCGGCGCTGTATGAAAGCTGGCTGATGCCGGTGCCCATCCTGATGGCGGTGCCATTGGGCATCGTCGGCGCCGTGCTGGCTACCGCCGT
>JAIBJM010000058.1 GCA_020029535.1 Gammaproteobacteria bacterium
GATGCTCTGCGTCAGCAGCAGCGTGCGCGCGCCGGCGCGGGCCGCGGCCAGCGCGGCTTCGGTGCCGGCATGGCCGCCGCCGATGACGATGACGTCGAAGGGGGTGATGAAGCGCATGGGGGCGGGGATTCTACCCACGCCAGCGGGAATAGGCATCCAAGCCCGCCGTGGCTCCAGAGCGCCCCCGTTAGTCCACTTGTCGTAGCAGAGGCGCGCCGGCCGCGCTTGCGAGGACGGCTGCAAGCTCCTTGCATCGGGCCTTGTGCAACCCCGGATCAGCAGGAGAACTGGGCCAGCCGCGAATAACAGCGTGGCGTGGAGGAGGCTCATCGGCAACGACTTGCAGAGTTACTGAGCGCGCCGCAGCTGCCTTGAATATGGCGGCGCCGTAAAGTGGTCTCTCACCGGTCGCTGTCTGCCCAAGTTGCCATAGGCGTTCGAGTGGAGCCGGGCCATGACGGGAAATCGAGGTCTCCGCGGATTTGCTGCTCGGCATGAAAGCGGCGGGTTTTACGAGCAGCGTCGTGAAGTGGCTGCTCTGTGTAAGAAATCTCGCCAGATCAGCGTTGTCTTCGATGTGTTCAGGCAGCCCGGAGGGCAGCATCGACTGGACCCATAATTTTCTGGATTTCCTGGATCACGCGATCCGGCAGTTGAACGCCATCGAAGGAAGCGACCGCATGTCCGCGATTCGCGCCGTCCAACCAGGCATAGGCAAGCTGAGAAGACGTACCCACGCTCAATGAGAACAGGCAATGACGAGAACGGAACCAGTCCAGGGAAATCTCGCCATCAGGCTCTGCGGCAACCTCAGGAACCGGAATACCTTCCGGCAATGCGCGAATGATGCTTTCTGCCGCTAGTAGCGCTGCCAGATTGAGCGGCTGAGCGTCGCCCCCGTCCCATCCGGCATTCGAGCACTCTGCAGCCAGCAGGTTCAGACTCGAAAGGACTCTCGCCTTTTCGCCAAAAAGTGTCTCGGACCGTTCAGCAGCACGCACAACTTCCTGCGCTCCGTCTGAAACTACCCGGGCCTCAGATGAAACCGCGCTATTCGGGCGCGAATGGTTGCGCAGGCTGGCATAGCCTGCGAGCAGATGTGCACCGACTGCTATTGAAAGAGGCTCAAACATCGTTCGGTCAGTGTGCGTTGAAAGACATGGTTCTTCAAGTGACGTAATGACTGAATCTGCCGAGAAATTGCACCCCAGTCTTCAGGCTCGATCAGCTCTGAGCTCAGAGCCGAGTTGTCGAATATCAGGGCAACATGATTGCCGTCATTGTGCTGGGACGTAAGCACCGTTTCGACTCGATGTCCCGAGTCCTTGTCCACGGCGGCATATTGGTTCAGGAACCCCACCAGCGTCAGGCGATCTTCATCAGCGGTACGCGGTCCACATTTCAGGTATTCATCGAGATCCACACGCCCATCCTGCATTGGTATCAAGATACGATTTATATAGCGCAGCCGCACCTTGCGAACCAGCAATGGCGAAACCAGATCCCGATATGAGCGCCACGTTTGCTCAATTTCCGGCAACAGCCCATCCAAGCCTGCGTATGGAGCAAGTCGATTGAAAGAATAGCCCTGGCGACGTAGCTGGACCACCTGCTTCTCGTCATCCTGAAGGAATTGCAAGGCATCCAGAGTGCGATGTGTCGAACTCGAAGCAATTGCTTCATCCGTTACCGATATCTCATGCACCTGAGCAAACATTTGCCGGAACCTGGGATATCGAACTCCAAATTGCTTGCGGGCTACGGCCTCCAGCTCAGCAAGATTCGGCGCTGCCGGTATGTCGCATTCGATATCCAGAATCGCCTCGACAATCGGTGGATTCGGCAAATGGAATGGCTCAGACACGAAACACCTTCTCACCTCGTCGCCGAGGCGGTTAATCACCGGGTTCATGGTGATCAATATAGAAACTTCATGCTTGATTTGATTCTATCCAAATATGTTGTTTTTATAGAAAAAAGTGCGATTTTAAATTGTCACCGCCCGCAGCTCCGTGACCTGGGCAATGCGCTGCCCGTCCCAGTGGTAGGCGTAGTGCAGACCCTGCACGCAGGGGGCCACGCAGTCGGGCCAGAACAGCGCCACGCACTGGCCGCCCGCGCGGCGCACGCTGTCATAGGCCACGCCGTCCGAGCCTGCCGTGCGCAGCTCGCGGCCCAGTTTCTGCGCCGGCGCGTAATCGTCCGCATCGTGCTGGGCGCGGAAGCCGCCACGCAAGTCGTGCAGCATGCGGCTCACTGACGTGACGTAGCTGCGCATCTGCAACACCAGCGCCGGCTCGGCGGTGCGGCGCAGGAAGCGTTCGCGGTGGAAGATGGTTTCGCTGATCGCGGTCTCGAGTTCGCGGCTGGCGTAGAACACACCGTAGCGACCGTCGCTGAAGCGCGAACCCTCGGGGTTCAGATGCGTGAAGGCCGCCATGATGGGCGTGGTGCCCGGACCGCTGACACGGCGCTCCCTGGGGATCAGCGCCAGCGCGCCCAGTTCCTCGCGGATGCGCGGATTGGTCAGCCCCTCGATTTCGGCCAGCGCATCGAAATCCTTGGCATCGGCGATGCGATCCCACGGCCCTACCGCCGGGAAACGACTGGGAATCAGCCGGAAGGCCTGGCGCCAGCGGATGCGGCGGCGCGGTGGCGTACGGGCGGCCATTCAGCCACCGCGTTCGGCATCGAGATAGGCGCGCACCGCGTACAGATCGCCGACATTGCCAGCCAGCATGCGCTTCAGAGCCGGCTCGCCACCGAACAGCGGCGCCGCATTGGGTGCATGGACCCAGCGATCGGCGCGCTCCGGCTCGGGCAGCAGGATCTGCAACGCCTTGTAGATGCCCAGCACGTAACTGATGCGCTCCAGCACATCGCGCGACAGCGCGCCGCCCTGTTCCTTCTTCCACTTGAAGAAGGTGGACGACGGCGGACTGCCCAGCAGCGTGCGCTGCTGCGCGGTGTTCAGCCCCCAGCGTTCGGCGACGCGGAAGAAGGCGCGCAGGGCGGGGGCGGCGAAATCATCCGGGACTTCGGGCTTGGCGGCCCTGGCATGGGCGATGGTGGCCATGCAGAGAGGCTACTCCACATATGGAGTAAGCTCAAGATCCTATCCATGGATCGATGCGCGCCAGCAGCCAAGAAATTCAAGAAGTGAACGATAGTCCCGGGCATCTGCTGCTCGCAGCGCGCGGATGTATCTGTCACGCACCTCACTCGCAGCAACCAAATCGGTGTCCCCCCATGCGAAGGGCCGCTCACCTACATCCAGAAGCAGCAAATCGGTCATTACACGGGCAAATCGACCGTTTCCATTCGGAAACGGATGGATATAGACAAGGCGATGATGAAACCTAGCCGCCATTTCCTGAAGCGGATAGCTCTTGTGTTTGAGCTGCACCGCGACGTCGTTGCAGAGCTCCCCAATGCGTATTGCAATTTGCTCCGGCGCTACACCGATATTTTTCTCTGTGCTTCTCAGGCTCCCCGCCCAGCGCCAAGTCTTGCCGAACATTCGCCTATGAAGTGCCTGCATGAATTCAATCGACAGCAGCTTTTTTTTTCTTCGTGTGAATGCCCACTCCTGCCCTTCGAGTATGTTCTGGTGCTCCCATTCGTTCAGCTGCTCTTGTGTCGACAAATGCTGCGGTATGAGCGCACGGGCCTCATCTGGATCCAGAGGCGTGGCGCCGGGCGCGTAGACCGGCGTTATTCCCATAGTCGCCTCGGATTGCCAGCCAGGAGCTTCTCGATCTGGCGCTCAAGCGCACGCTGCTCCTCTTTCGAGCCAACATCCTGTGCTTCAAGCTTCATTGAATGGGAAGTACGTCTGAGAATCTTGCGTGCGACCTCCTCAGCCCTGTCCGTGCGCAATTCGTCCAGAGGCTTGATCGGGACGATGGCGTACACCAACCGGCAGCCCATGGCTTCAGCCGCCTGCCGAAGCGTGTCGAGCTTGACTGTACCCCCAGCCTCGGAGCGCTGAATGCCTTCCACCGTTTGGGGAGCCTTGTGCCCGAGCCGCTTGGCCAGCTGGACATTGGTCATCCCGAGCGCTTGCCGTATCGCCCTCACCCAACCACCGAGTGGCACAGGGACTTCGCCGATCTTTCTGAATCGGCTTGCGGAATCCTCCATTTGTTGAAGCCTGAGAATGTCGAGGTCTTTCATGGGGCCACCCAGATACCAGGTTGCAGTCTGGTTTCAGAGCAATTTAACCATGTTATGGACTGGTTTCAAAACTCTTGAACCAGTCCATAGCTTGTCATTTAAGTCGCCATAGCAGGCTACAGCCTTATAAATTTCGCTCGCATCAAGCGTAGCTGCCCGAGCCGGAACGCGCCGACTCCTAGGTCGGCGGGCGCTTCGGGGCGGACTGCATGGGCTTGTTTCGCGGTGACCATGGCCAGACGCTACTCCATATATGGAGTAATCTTAAGAAATTATCCATTTTTGTTGATTGAGGACCACGCGGAGTGGCTCAGATCACAGCCATCGGTCTTGTCAGCTGACCTGGCGACAGATGCCGTCCTATTCTGCTGGCGCATGAATCGTCTGCTGACGGATACGGCAGCCTTTTGGGTAGCTGTTCCGGGGGTGCGAGTCATTGTGTCGGTGGTAGCTGCTGTTGCAAAGTGCACAGAGGGATAGCTGCCGAAGCCTAATATGAACAAGTTCATCAAACCGTCTGAAAGCGCGCTTACCGCCGCAGCGAAATGGTCGAGGGAGCAGACGCTGCTTGCCTTCCAGTTCTATTGCGAAACCCCATTTGGACAACTGCATGGCAGAAACAAGAAGGTTATACAGTTGGCTGAGCTGATTGGCCGAACGCCGGACGCACTTGCAATGAAGTGCGTCAACATTGCGAGCCTTGACCCCAAGATTCGTGAAAGCGGGCGTACTGGCCTGAGCAACGCTTCGGCGCTTGATCGGGAAGTTTGGGACGAGTTCCATGCCGACTGGGACGGGCTGGTAGAAGAGTGCGATGCATTGCGATCTTACTTGCTAGCCAACAGAGGGGAGCTGGTCGCGCCACAGGACGATGAAGAGCCTGCTGATGAACCGGACTTCTCGGGAGAAACGCGATTGGCATTGGTGAAGCAGCGTGTCAAGCAGGCCTTTTTCCGGCGCGCTGTCCTGAATGGCTATGGCGAAAAATGCTGTATCTCGGGTGTGAGCGATAGGCGATTTATCGTCGCAAGCCACATCGTCGCGTGGGGCGATGATCCGTCGATTCGCCTACATCCGGGAAATGGGCTATGTCTTTCTGCCATTCATGACAAGGCTTTCGACAATCATCTGTTCTCGCTAACAGACGATCATCGCATCGTTCTTTCCGCACAACTGAAGTCGACCAAGGACGCTTTTTTACAGCAAGTCTTTTGGTCCGTGGAGGGTGTGCCAATTTCTCTGCCGGACAAATTTGTGCCCGAGTTGGATTTCATAAGGCGTCACAGAAATCACATGAATGAAATCGTTGAGGTATCTCGATGATCCTGAATGGATGCAATTTCATTTCTGAGCGAGATTTCGAAGAAGTATGGGGAGCGCATGCGAAGCCGAATGGTGATCTCTACTTCTACAATGAAATTGCGTCTATTCCGCCTGAGAACGTCTGGACGGTGTCAGAGGGTGAAGAACTCGATGAAGGTGGTTTCAATATCGATAGTAACTGGTATGCCTCGCCCGGTATTTTCTTCGCAAATGCGCTTGGCTATCTGATTGCGGGAAAGCCGTGGGTTGCGGATACCCCTGACGCAATTTGGTATCTGGATGACGACGAGCAGGCGCGCGAGGAGCGAAGAAAGGACTTCTTGGAGCAATAGCCGCTCCTCGGTCAGCAAACTACCGGCGCAACGTGCGTCTCAACTAGCAGTACTTTCAGCTGCAGAAGTGTCAAACGAACTGGGCTTGCCCGGCTCCCCCCGCGCCACCAGAGTGGCAATCGCCAGATCCCCGGTGACGTTCACCGTCGTGCGACACATGTCCAGCAGCCGGTCGACGCCGATGATCAGGCCGATGCCTTCGGGCGGCACGCCGATCATGCCCAGGATCATCACCACCACCGGCAGCGAGCCGGCCGGCACGCCGGCGGTGCCGATGCCGCCCAGCACGCAGATGCCCAGCACCAGACCCTGCTCGGCCAGCGACAGCGGCACGCCATAGAACTGCGCCAGGAACAGCACCGTAATGCCTTCGAACAGGGCAGTGCCGTTCTGGTTGGCGGTGGCGCCGATGGTCAGCACGAAGCGGCTGATATGCGGCGGCAGGTGCAGCTGTTCGCTGGCCACTTTCAGCGAGGTGGGCAGCGTGGCGCTGCTGGAAGCGGTGGAAAATGCAGTGAGCATCGCGGCCTGCACGGCGCGGAAGAAGGCGCGCGGGCTGACGCCGCCCAACCACTTCAGCGCCAGCGAGTAGGTGACGAACAGATGGATGGCCAGCGCCACCACCACCAGCAGCGCGTAACTGCCCAGCTGCAACAGCACGCCGTAGCCCAGCTGCGCGGTCAGCGTGAACAGCAGCATGGCCACGCCGAAGGGCGCCAGCGAGATCACCAGGCCGATCAGCCGCATGGTGACGTCGTACAGCCCTTCGATGACGCCCTCGAAGCGGCGCGCGGCGTCGGTGCGCGTCAATGCCGCACCGATACCCAGCATCAGCGCGAAGAACATCACCGCCAGCATGTCGCCGTTGGCCATGGCGCGCACCGGATTGTCCGGCACGATGGCCAGCAGCAGATTCCAGCCGCTTGCTGGCGCGGTCGTGGCAGTAATGGCACCGGCACGGTCGGCGGCGCCCGCCGACAACGCCTCGCGCGCCGCGGCAGAAACACCGGCACCTGGCTGGAACAGGTTCACCATCACCAGGCCCAGCAGCACCGCCAGCGACGAGAACAGCACCGTGAACAGCAGTGTCTTGAGACCGACGCGCCCAAGGTGCCGGATGTCGCCCAGTCCCGCGACGCCGTTGACCAGGCCGGCGAACACCAACGGAATCACCAGCATCAGCAGCAATCGCAGAAACAGCTGGCCCAGCGGCTGCGTGACGTACCTGACGACACCAGCCAGCACCGGACTGCCGGCGAACAGCAGGTTGGCCAGCACACCCAGCGCCGCGCCCAGCAATACGCCGATCAGGATGCGGCGGTGGAGGTGCGGAGTGCTCATCGTGTTAAAGTTAAGCATAGAATCCTGTGCTTAACTGTGATTTTTAATGAAAGATGTTTCAGAACAGCAGGTTGCGGAGCACCTTAAGCGTCTGAATCCGTGGTGGAGAGATGCGCGGATGGACCAGGGGACGCTTGCTTTGCATCCGCGCGCCTATCTGGCTCCGGTCCGGCAGCTATTGCTGGAACCAGAGCTGCGTCGAGCCATAGTGCTCCTGGGGCCACGCCGGGTAGGCAAAACCATCCTGATTCGCCATCTGATCGCCGACCTGCTGTCTCACCACCTTCCTGCCCACCGCATCGCCTATGTGGAAATGGATCACCCGCTGCTGCATGGACAATCTCTTGAAACGCTGATTCGTCAGATTGAGGACGCGGCGCCGAGCGGGGATGGCGCGCGTTACCTGTTCTTCGATGAGATCCAGTCGCACAAGGATTGGGAAAAGCACCTGAAGCCACTGGTCGATCATCGACCGGACCTGCGCATCCTCGTTTCCGGCTCAGCGGCTGCGGCGCTCAAGCGACAGAGTACAGAATCGGGTGCCGGGCGTTTCACCGACTTTCTGCTGCCGCCGCTGACGTTTTCAGAGTATCTGCAGTTGCGCCCCGAACCTGCTGCCATTCGCGAAGAGAAGCCGGGTTTGTACGTCCTGGATGACATCGGGAGACTGAACGAACAATTCGTCGAATACGTAAACTTCGGCGGCTATCCGGAACTGGCTTTGTCCCCGGCTGTGCGTGACAACCCGGAGCGCTTCGTCAAATCCGACATTGTGGACAAGGTGCTGCTGCGGGATCTTCCACAGTTGTATGGCATCAAAGACATCCAGGAACTCAATTCGCTGTTCACGCTGCTGGCATTCAACACGGCCGAGGAAGTGTCCTTCGAGCAACTGTCACAGCGCAGCGGCGTCGGCAAACAGACAATCCAGAGGTACATCGAGTACCTCGAGGCAGCGTTTCTGATCAAGCGCGTGTTCCGCGTGGATCAGGATGGGAGGCGCTATCAGCGTGAGCGCCATTTCAAGGTGTATTTGACCAACTCGGCCATGTATACCGGTTTGTTCGGCGCCAAGAAGCCCGACGAACCCGAATTCGGGCACTTGGTGGAAACGACCTTGTTCGCTCAGCGCTTCCATGAAGACGCGCGGCTCAACTATGCGCGTTGGGGAACAGACGATAACGAGGTGGATCTGGTCGAGTCTTCGCAATCATTCAAGCCAGGCGAGGCGCTTGAAATCAAGTGGAGCGACAAATACGTCGACAAGGTGGAATCACTAAAAGGCTTGATGAAGTTCGTGCGCATCAATCGCCTTCCGGTGGCCTGGGCCACGACCCGCAGTAAATTCGGACACACCACTATCGATGGCAGTGAAATCCGCCAATGGCCTGCGGCCGCGCTGGCATTTCATTTCGGTGCGCGCGCGGTAAAGGGCCGACTGGCCGGCTATGAAGCGCAGATCAAGGGGATAACCACTCCGATGCCGTCTGCTCCCCAATAACAACGCACCAATGGGCGCTATTTGCCGATACAGAACGAGCTGAAGATCCGCCCCAGCAGCTCGTCGCTGTGCACCGCGCCGGTAATCTCGCCCAGCGCCTGCTGGGCCTGACGCAGCTCCTCAGCCACCAGCTCGCCGGCGCGGCGGTCCAGCAATTGCGTGGCAGCAGCTTCGACGAAGCGCTGTGCGCGACGCAGGGCTTCGAGATGTCGCGCACGCGCAGAAATGCGGCCGGCGCCCTCGCCCTGGAATCCCATGCATTGCTTCAGGTGCACGCGCAGCGCATCCAGCCCCTCACCACTCCGTGCCGACAGCGCCAGCGTGGCGGCGCCTTCCACCGCCGGCAGCGCCGCATCAGGTCGCAGGTCGCGCTTGTTCATCACCACCGTCACCGGCACACCGGTCGGCAGTGAGGCACGCGCGGCGGCGTATTCCCGGGCCTGCGGATCGGCGGCGGCATCCACCAGGAACAACACTCGATCGGCACGCGCCATCTCGGCGCGCGCGCGTCGGATGCCTTCGGTCTCGATCGCGTCCTGCGTGTCGCGTAGACCGGCGGTGTCGATCACATGCAGCGGCATGCCATCGATCTGGATGCGTTCGCGCAGCACATCGCGCGTGGTGCCCGGCGTGTCGGTGACGATGGCGGCCTCGTACCCTGCGAGACGGTTCAGCAGCGTGGACTTGCCGGCATTGGGCGGACCGGCGATCACCACCGTCATGCCCTCGGTCAGCAAGCGACCCTGCTTCGCATTCTCCAGCAGCGCCGTGAACTGCATGCGTACCGATGCCAGTCGCGCAGTCAACGCTGCATCGGCGAGGAAATCGATCTCCTCTTCGGGGAAATCGATGGCGGCTTCCACATGGGCACGCAGGTCGGTGAGCGCATCCACCAGCGCATGCACCTGCTCCGAGAACTGGCCTTCCAGCGTACGCAGCGCGGCTCGCGCGGCTTCCACCGAACCGGCATCGATCAGATCCGCGACGGCTTCGGCCTGCGCCAGATCCAGCTTGTCGTTGAGCCAGGCGCGTTGCGTGAATTCGCCGGGTGCGGCGCGGCGCGCGCCGAGCTGCAACACACGCTGGATCAACGCTTCGATGACCACCGGGCCGCCGTGGCCCTGCAGCTCGAGCACATGTTCGCCGGTGTAGGAGTTCGGCGCCCGGAAGAACAGCGCAATGCCGGTGTCGATCACCGCGCCACCGGCCTCGCGGAATTCAGCCAGCTCTGCCGTGCGCGGCGTTGGCAGTTTGCCCAGTACGGCGCGCGCGATATCGATGACGCCTGAACCCGACACCCGCACGATGCCCACGCCGCCGCGACCTGGCGGCGTGGCCGCGGCGACGATGGTGTCGTCAGCGTTCAGTTGCGTGCCTTGGTGGCCGCTTCGAGGCGCCGGTTGATATTCCATTGCTGCAGGATGGACAGCACGGTGTTGGTGACCCAGTACAGCACCAGGCCCGCCGGGAAGAACGCAAACGTTACCGACATCACCAGCGGCAGGATCATGAAGACCTTCTGCTGCATGGGGTCGGTGCCCACCTGCGGATTCAGCTTGTACTGGATGAACATGGCCGCGGCCATGATGGCCGGCAGTATGAACAGCGGATCGCGCGACGACAGATCGTTGATCCAGCCGATGAAGGGCGCCTGGCGCATTTCAACGCTCTCGAGCAGCACCCAGTAGAAGGCCAGGAACACCGGAATCTGGATCACCATCGGCAGACAGCCCGCGACCGGATTCACCTTCTCGCGCTGGTACAGCTCCATCATGGCCTTGCCCAGCTTGTCGCGCTCATCCTTGTAGGTCTCCTGCAGATTCTTGATGCGCGGTGCCAGCATCTTCATCTTGGCCATGGAACGGCCTGATGCCTCCGACAGCGGATAGAACAGGAGCTTTAGCAGGAAGGTAACGATGACGATGGTGAAGCCCCAATTGCGCACCAGCGCGTGCACATGGTCCATGACCCAGAACAGCGGCTGCGCCACGATGGTCAGCTTGCCGTAATCGGCGACGCGGAACAGATCGGGGCCGGCTTTCTCCAGCTGTGCCTGCAGCTTGGGGCCCACGAAGAAGGTCTCCCGCTGCGTGGCGCTGGCGCCCGGCGCTACCTGCTGCGTGGAGCCGGTGGCCGAGATCAGGTACTGATGGCCCTGCTTGCGCAGCAGGTAGCGGTAGTCGCCTTCGGCATTGGGCACCACGGCGGCAACAAAATGATGCTGCATGCCGGCGATCCAGCCACCGCGCACCGATTGATCGAGCTGCGTATCCGAATTGTCGATCTTCAGCTTCTGGTAGCGCGTGCCATCGAAGTAGGCCGGGCCTTTGAAGGAATAGGTCTCGGGCCGGAAGTACGAGGTGGCCACCGGCTGGTTGTAGCGCAGCAGCTGCGCGTAGGAGGCGTAGTTCCACGGAGCTGAAGAGGCATTCTGGATGCTGTAGTCGACATCGATCTGATAGGAACCACGCCGGAAGGTGTAGGTCTTCATGACGGTGACGCCCTGGCCATCAGTCCAGGTCAGCGGCACTTTCAGCTCTTGCTGGCCATCACCCAGCCGCCAGTCGCTGGCGGTACTGGCAAACAGCGCCTGATGCGTCGGGGCCGTCGCACCAACCGCGCCCGCCAGGCCCGACTGCAGCACGAATTCTGAATCGTCGGCATCGCGGTTCAGCAGTCGTAACGGTTCGGGACGATTCTTGACCAGCGGATACACCAGCAGGTCGGCGCGACGCAGTTCGCCACCGGCCAGGCTGATCTCCATGTCCAGCACGTCGGTGATCACGTGCAACTTGCCCGCCGCCGCGGCCAGCGTTTCGGCAACCGGCGCCGCTACAGCGGGTGCGGCAGCCACTGACGGGGTTGACGCCGCGGGCGCAGCAGCGCCTGCCACCGGCGCACTGTCATCCAGCGTGGCGCCTCCGTTGGCGGTGCTGGCAACTGGCGGCGCGGACGGATAGTCGCGCATCCACCTCTCGTAGTTCAGCAGCAGTGCTACAGCCAGCAACAGCCACAGGAACAGACGGGCGTTAAGTGTCTTGGGCATGGTGAACCTTTGTGCAGCAGGCGGGGGGCACCGGATCCAGCCCTCCCGGATGCCAGGGATGACAGCGGGCGATGCGTCGCGTGGTCAGCCACAGACCGCGCAGCACGCCGTGGGTTTCCAGTGCCTGCAACGCGTAATGCGAACAGGATGGATAGAAACGGCAGCGCGGACCCAGCAGCGGACTGATCGCAAGCTGATAGCCGCGGATCAGCAGACGCAGCGGAAATTGAATCAGCGCGCGCATTGAGTTGCGATCTGTTCCCACAGTTGCAGCAGGCTGGCGCGCAATTCGGCGCCGGAGGCGGTGCGCGCCGCCACGCGCGCGCCAATCACTATATCCACCGGCGGCAAAGCCTGCTGCTGCAGACGGAAACTATCCCGGATCTGACGACGCAGACGATTGCGCTGCACGGCGTTGCCTATGGTGCGGGCTGCGATCGACAGACCCAGCCGCGCATGTGACAACTGACTGGTATGCACGGCGGCGGTCAGCAGCGCATTGCCGAAACGGCGGCCGCCGCTATAGACCCGCTGGAATTCCGCCGGTCGACGCAGCCGCTGATCCGCCTGGAAACGCAGTCGCGGGCCAGCAGCCACGATTCATTTACGGAATCAGACGCTTGCGGCCCTTGGCGCGCCGCCGCGCCAGAACCTTGCGACCGTTCTTGGTGGCCATGCGGGCCCTGAATCCGTGGGTGCGCGCGCGGCGCACTTTGCTGGGTTGGTAGGTACGTTTCATGGTTCAAGGCTCTGAAATTAGGCCGAAAAATGGGTGGGCAGGGTACGCAGCGGCTGCCCGGGTGTCAATGCGCAGCAGCTTCCTGCCACGCAGTCTCAGGGTATAGACTCCCCGCCCCTTTTTCCCGCTTCGGCGATCAGGAGAAGCAGCCCGTGGAGGCTACGCTGTGGTCTCGCTGTGTGCGTGCGCTCGAGGACGAGTTGCCGGAGCCGCAGTTCAACACCTGGGTACGCCCGCTGCAAGCCGTGGAAGGTGGCGGCGAGCTGCGCCTGCTGGCGCCGAACCGTTTTGTCGTCGACTGGATCCGGCTCAACCTGCTGAGCCGCATTGAAGATTTCCTGCGCCTGCACGCCCCCGACGATCCGCGCCGGGTGACACTGGAGGTGGGCACACGACCGGTGCCGATCGCTCCCCCTTCACCTCGCCCCGACCCGGGAACCAGCGGGACTGCCGCAACGCGGCCGATCGCCCAGCCTGTGGGCGTGCGCCTGAACCCGGAATTCACCTTCAGTTCGTTCATCGAGGGCAAAAGCAACCACTTCGCCAAGGCAGCGGCAGTGCAGGTGGCCGAGAATCCTGGCCTGGCCTACAACCCGCTGTTCATCTACGGCGGCGTGGGTCTGGGCAAGACGCATCTGATGCACGCCGTTGGCCACATGATCCGGCAGCGCAACCCTGAGGCGCGCGTTGCCTATGTGCATTCAGAGCGCTTTGTCGGCGACATGGTGCGTGCCCTGCAGCACAACACCATCAACGAATTCAAGAACACCTACCGGAACCTGCATGCGTTGTTGATCGATGACATCCAGTTCTTTGCCGACAAGCAGCGTTCGCAGGAGGAGTTTTTCCATACCTTCAACGCGCTTATCGAAGGCCAGCACCAGGTGATCCTGACCTGCGACCGCTATCCCAAGGAAGTCGAGGGTCTGGAGGAACGGCTGAAGTCGCGCTTCGGTTGGGGCCTGACCGCGGCCATCGAGCCCCCGGAGCTGGAGACCTGCGTCGCCATCCTGATCGGCAAGGCGCAGGCGGTCGGCGTTGAATTACCCGAAGAAGTGGCTTTCTTCATCGCCAAGCGCATCCGTTCCAACGTGCGCGAGCTCGAAGGCGCGCTGCGTCGCGTGGTGGCTAATGCCCGCTTCACGGGCAGCGCAATTACGCTGGAATTCACCAAGGAAGCACTCAAGGACCTGCTGAACATGCAGGCCCGACTGGTGACCATCGAGAACATCCAGAAGACCGTGGCGGATTACTACAAGGTCCGCATCGCCGATCTGCTCTCCAAGCGCCGCAGCCGTTCGGTGGCGCGGCCGCGCCAGGTAGCGATGGCACTGGCCAAGGAACTGACCAGCCACAGTCTGCCGGAGATCGGCGATGCCTTCGGCGGGCGCGATCACACCACCGTGATACATGCCTGCAAGCGAATCAAGGAATTGCGGGACGGCGAAACACGCATACAGGAAGATTATTCAAACCTGTTGAGAACGCTGGCTGGCTGAACTGTATTTCCTGTGGATGATTGTGGGGATAGTTTTACCCACAACTGCTCCACAACAGTTGTAGCCGGTTACCCCCATCGGAGCCATTTACAAAACTGACTGGCTTTGCCGGCAGATTCATCCAGTTTTTCCAGTTGTTCCCGCTGCTCACAGGCCTAATAATCATTACTATCTTTATCTCAAGAAAGAACTATATCTATGAAACTCTCCGCCCCACGCGAACAATTGCTCGCTCCCCTGCAAAGCGTCATGGGCGTGGTCGAGAGACGGCAGACGATGCCGATATTGGCCAACGTGCTGCTGGCCGTGCAGAACAACAAGCTCAGCGTCACGGGTACCGACCTTGAAGTGGAACTGGTGGCCAGCAGTGACGTTACTGTGCAGCAGGCCGGCGATATCACGGTGCCGGGCCGCAAGCTGCTCGACATCATCCGCACCTTGCCGGACAAAGTACTGGTCAATCTCAGCCGTGAAGGCGAGAAGGTGGTCATCAAGGCGGGCCGCAGCCGCTTCACGCTATCCACTTTGCCGGCCAGCGAGTTTCCGCTGATCGAAGACATCAATGCTCGACAGACCATTCGCATCGCGCGCAACCAGGCGGCACGGCTGATCGAGAAAACGCATTTCGCGATGGCGCAGCAGGACGTGCGTTACTACCTCAACGGCACGTTGCTGGAGACCGATGGCAAGACTCTGCGGGCGGTGGCCACCGATGGGCATCGCCTATCGCTTGCCGAGGCGGAGCTGGCCGATGCCGGCGCGGGCGGCACACAGCAGGTCATTCTGCCGCGCAAAGGTGTGCTGGAATTGCAGCGCATCCTGGCGGGCGATGGAGAACTGGAACTAAGCATCGGAACTAACCACATTCGTGCCCAGATCGGCGACATTCGCTTCACATCGAAGCTGATTGACGGAAAGTTCCCTGAATATGGACGCGTGATTCCAGTCAATCCACCCCGGATCATGACCGCCGGCCGCGACGCTCTGCGCCAGGCCTTGCAACGCACTTCCATTCTCTCAAACGAAAAATATCGCGGTGTTCGGCTCACGTTCGGTACCAATTTGCTCACGATCCAGGCACATAACCCCGAACAGGAAGAAGCCGAAGACCAGGTTGAAGTCGGTTTTTCCGGCGACGAGATCGAAATTGGCTTTAACGTCACCTACCTGCTGGATGCATTGGCCGCCATCGACGTGGACACTGTCGAGGTGGGTCTCACCGACGCCAACAGCAGCTGCGTGATTCGCGCTCCTGGAGATCAGGCCATCAAGTACGTCGTAATGCCCATGCGTCTCTGAGCAGATGAGCTTGATCGATCTGGAGATCGATCACCTCCGCTGTGTGGGGCACGCGGAGCTGGAGCTTCATCCCGGCACCAATCTCATCGTCGGCCCGAATGGCTCGGGCAAGACTTCGCTGCTCGAGGCCATTTACCTGCTGGGTCGCGGGCGCTCGTTCCGTACCCGGCACACCGAGCGGCTGATTGCCCACAACGCGGAGCAGCTGCTGGTGCTGGGTCGATTGCAGCGAACCGTCCATGCCGTCGTCGGCGTCAGTTGCAATCGACTGAGCGGTCTGGAGGCGCGCATCGACCGGCGCGCTCCGCGATCGCTGGCAGAGCTTTCGGAGGTGTTGCCTGTCCAGGTGCTGGATCCAGGCATCCATCGCCTGGTCGAAGAAGGGCCGCTGCATCGACGGCGCTGGCTGGACTGGGGCGTGTTCCACGTGGAACCCCAGTTTGTCGGCCAGTGGACGGCCTATACCCGAGCGCTTCGGCAACGCAATGCGGCTCTGAAGGGTGCCCAAGACCCTTCGCCCTGGGACCGTGAATTGGCACCGCTGGGAGAGCAGCTGGCCGAGGCGAGGGGACGGGTAATCAGTACGGTCGAGCCCTTGTGGCGGCAGACCCTGCAATCGCTGGCCGGCCCCGCGGATGTCACGCTCAATTACCAACGCGGCTGGAGTCAGGAACACAGCCTGCAGGAATCGCTGGCCAGTCATCTGGCGCGCGACCGGGAACGAGGTACCACTGCCTTCGGCGCTCATCGCTTCGATGTGGTGTTGAAGCAGGGCGGACGGATTGCACGGGAGACCCTGTCCCGGGGCCAACAGAAACTGGTGGGTGCGGCGCTGGCACTGGCCATGGCCAAATTGGTGGGGCAATACGCGCCGCGGCTGCCCATGCTGCTGCTGGATGATCCAGCCGCTGAGCTGGACGAGATTCACACCGCCGCGCTGGTAGCGGAAATCCGCGCCCTGAAGGGTCAGATGGTGATGACAGCGCTGGTGCCGGCCCAGACTCCCTTCGGCATGCCGGACCGGGCGTTTCACGTGGAACAGGGCCGCGTTCAGCAGCTATAATAATCAGAGTATCGAACAGGGCGTGTACATGACCGGCGCAGACGTCTACGATTCCAGTAAAATCAAAGTCTTAAAGGGTCTTGACGCGGTGCGAAAGCGCCCGGGAATGTACATCGGTGACACCGATGACGGCTCCGGTCTGCACCACATGGTTTTCGAGGCCGTCGACAATTCCATTGATGAGGCGCTGGCGGGGCATTGCGACCGCATCGTGGTCATCATTCATGCCGATGAATCCATTACCGTGACCGACAACGGCCGCGGCATTCCGGTGGACATTCATCCCGAGGAAGGTCGTTCCGCTGCCGAAGTCATCATGACCGTGCTGCATTCGGGCGGTAAGTTCGATGACAGTTCGTACAAGGTTTCCGGCGGTCTGCACGGCGTCGGCGTGTCTGTGGTCAATGCGCTGTCCGACTTTCTGCAGCTGACCATTTCGCGCGAAGGAAAAATCCATCGGCAGGAATACCGGCTCGGCGAGCCGGTGGCGCCGCTGAGTGAGATCGGTCCGACCACCGAGCGTGGTACCACCATTCGATTCAGGCCCTCGACGCAGATCTTCTCCAACATCCAGTTTGTGTACGACACGTTGGCCAAGCGGCTGCGTGAGTTGTCCTTCCTCAATTCCGGCGTACGTATCGAGTTGATCGATGAGCGCGAGGACAAAAGCGAGGTGTTCCAGCACGAAGGTGGCCTGCAGGCCTTCGTCAAGCACCTGAATCGCACTCGCACACCGGTGCATGACAGCGTGTTCTGGTTCCGCACCCAGGAAGGCGCCGTCTCGGTGGAAGTGGCGCTGCAGTGGAACGACTCCTATCAGGAGAGCATGTTCTGCTACACCAACAATATTCCGCAGAAGGATGGCGGCACGCATCTGTCGGGTTTCCGCGCGGCGCTGACGCGCACGCTGAACGATTACATCGAGAAAGAGCTATCGACGAAGAAGGAGAAGATCCCGACCACCGGCGATGATGCGCGTGAAGGTCTGACGGCGATTCTGTCGGTCAAGCTGCCGGATCCGAAATTCTCATCGCAGACCAAGGACAAGCTGGTTTCGTCCGAGCTCAAGGGCATCGTCGAAACCGCGGTCGCCGCCAAACTCGGCGAATTCCTGCTGGAACATCCGGCCGAAGCCAAATCGATCGTGGCGAAAATCATTGACGCGGCGCGCGCGCGCGAGGCCGCGCGCAAGGCGCGCGAGATGACCCGCCGCAAAGGCGCGCTGGATATCGCAGGCCTCCCCGGCAAACTGGCTGACTGCCAGGAGAAAGATCCTGCGTTGTCCGAGATTTTCATCGTCGAGGGCGATTCGGCAGGTGGCTCGGCCAAGCAGGGCCGCGATCGCCGCACCCAGGCCATCCTGCCGCTGAAGGGCAAGATCCTGAACGTCGAGAAGGCGCGCTTCGACAAGATGCTGTCTCCGCTGCTGATCGAGCGCGGGCATATCTATATCGCGCAGCCGCCGCTGTACAAAGTGAAGCGCGGCAAGAGCGAGGTGTACGTCAAGGACGACAACGAGCTCAATGCACTGTTGCTGTCCAGCGCGCTGGAAGGCGCAGCGCTGCATGTCAGCGCCACGGCACCGCCGCTGACCGGTTCAGCGCTTGAGCTGCTGGCGCGCCGCTACATGGAAGTGCAGGCCATCATTCATCGCTGGGCACGCCGCTATGACGAACGCCTGCTGGATCAGCTGATCTATCAGCCCGAAGTGACGCTGGAGCAGTTCGATCAGCCTGGCTTCCTGGCCGACTGGTGCAAGGAACTGGAGACCGCGCTCAATGTGGTAGCCGACAGCGCACGCAGCTATCGCGTCGAAGTGCGACCTGCCAGCGAGGGCCACTCGGCCCGCGTCATCGTGCACCGTACCCAGCATGGCACCATCACCGACAAGCAGCTGCCACGCGAGTTCTTCGATTCGGCCGAATACCGGCGCATCGTTGAACTGAGTCGCACGCTCAGCGGCCTGATCGAAGCCGGCGCGTACTGCGTGCGCGGCGACGAGAAGCAGGAAGTGGGCTCGTTCAAGGAAGGCATGAAGTGGCTGTTCGACCAGGCACGCAAAGGGCAGTCCATCCAGCGCTACAAGGGTCTGGGAGAAATGAACCCCGAGCAGCTGTGGGATACCACCATAAACCCCGAGGCGCGCCGGCTGATGCAGGTGCGCATCGATGATGCGGTGGCGGCCGATGAAGTCTTCACCACGCTGATGGGCGATCAGGTGGAGCCGCGCCGCGAATTCATCGAAAAAAACGCACTGTCGGTGGCCAATCTCGACGTGTAAAGCGGCGGCTTGGCTTCAGCTTCTCCGGCCCACAATCAGCAGCACCACACCGGCGAGGATCACACCGGTGGCCAGCCACTCGAATCGGCTGACGGTCTCGCCAGCCAGCGCAATGCCCAGCAGCATGGCAATCACCGGATTGACGAAGGTGTAGCTGGAAGCCAGCACCGCGTTGCCGTGCGCCAACAGCACCATGTAGGCGTTGAAGGCCAGCAGCGAACCGAAGCTCACCAGGTATACCCAGGCTGCGACCGCCACCGGCTGCGGCGGCCATTGCGGTGTTTCGCCAAACAACGCCGAGGCAATCACCAGCAACAGACCACCGGCCAGCATCTCGCTGGCAAAGCCCACCGCGCCCGGCGCCAGGTGAAACTTGCGCTGGCTGAGCACGCTGCCCAGCGACCAGCTGATGCTGGCAATGCTGATGGCCGTGAGGCCAGCCGGTGAGGCACTGAAGCCCGCCCCGCGCACCAGCAGCAGCACGCCCATGAAGCCCACCGAAATGCCGATCAACTCCAGCCGTGAGGGTCGGATGCCGAAGAAACGATTGATCAGCGCGATCACCGCTGGCACCACGGCGATGAAGGCCACCACCAGACCCGAGGCTACGTACTGTTCGGAATAGGCGGTGCAGCCCATGCCACTGCCCAGCATCAGCCCGCCGATGATGAGGGCGTTGCGCCACTGCAGTGCCGTGGGCAGCGGTTGGCGGCGCCAGCGCGTCCAGGCCAGCAGCAGGGCGCCGGCCACCAGAAAGCGTGAACCCATCTGCCAGAACGGCGGAAAGCTGGGCAGCGCAAACTTGATGGCGAGATAGGTCGAGCCCCAGATCAGCCAGGTCGCTGCGAGACAGGCCAGGATCAGCGGTGACAGTCTTGCCTTGTGCAAGGCGCGAGTTTAGCGGCCCTCGGCAACCGACTTCACCAGCGGTCTCAAGAATCGGCCCCCACCGGCCGATAACCCGCGCTATGGAGCATGTCGAATCAGCGCGCAATCAGGAACTGTCGCCGGACACGGCGCAGTTTCTGGCGGCATTGAAACGCGACCTGACGGCCGGCTGCGTCGAGCTGCCCGGCTTTCCCGATATCTCGTTGCATGTGCAGCAGCTGCTGGCCGATGACAATGTTGCCACCGACAAGGTGCTACGGCTGGTGGGCGCCGAGCCGGTGCTGGCCGCGCGCATCATGCAGCTGGCGAATTCCGCGGCGCTGAATCCCACCGGCACACCGATCACCGAACTGCGCACGGCCGTGGCACGCATGGGCTTCGACAGCCTGCGCGCTGCCGCAGTCAGCTTTGCGATGGCGCAGCTGCGTGTCAGCGCGGCCTACAAGAGCATCGAAAAGCCGTTGCTGGTGCTGTGGCAGGACAGCGTGCTGATGGCGGCCACCGCCTGCGCGGTGGCGCGCCGCTGCCGGCGCATCAGCTCGGATACGGCATTGTTCGCAGGGCTGGTGTCAGGCGTGGGCAAGATCTGCCTGCTGGCGCGAGCCTCGCGTGTCCCGGCGCTGGCCGGCGATTCCGTTGCATTCCGCGTGATCGTGCGTGACTGGCACGCCGAGATCGCCAAGGCCCTGCTGAGCAGCTGGAATGTGGCCGACGACATCATCGAGGCCGTGCACGCCTACGAGCAGCATCTGGATCTGGCGCGCGGCCAGTCGCCGCTGACCGATGTGCTGACGGTGGCAGAGCTGCTGAGCCTGTATCCGCAGATGCCCGAGCAGATGGGCGAAGCCCTGCGACGTGCACGGGCGCCGGCACGCATCGGCCTTGGTGCCGATCAGTGTGTTGCGTTGCTGGCGGAATCGCAGGCTGAGGTCAGCGCGTTGCAGCAGGCGCTGTATCAGTAGCCCAGCGGTGTCTGCGGGCGCCGCGAGTGCGCTTCAATCCATTGCTGCGCGATGGCGTTGATTTCGCGCGGATCGCGGCCTGCGGTATCGATCGGTGGCCCGATGTGCACGCGGATGGTGCCGGGGCGTTTGAAGAATCCGCGGCGCGGCCAGTAGTAACCGGCATCGTGTGCCACCGGCACCACCAGCCGCTGGTTCTCGCGGGCCAGCAGCGCACCGCTGATGCCGTACTTGCGGGTCTGTCCGGCTGGCATGCGCGTGCCCTCCGGAAAGATCACCACCCACAGCCCCTCGGCCAGCCGCTGTTTGCCCTGGGCCAGCACGCTGTTGACCGCCACATGGCCGGCACCGCGATCGATGGCAATGCCGCGCAGCAGCCGCACACCCCAGCCGACGAAGGGAATCCAGGTCAGCTCGCGCTTCATCACCCACGCCTGCGGCGGCAGGATCACGGCCTGTGCAATGGTCTCCCAGCTTGATGAGTGCTTCATCAGCACTACGTGATTGCCCGCTGGCAGATGCTCGCGGCCTTCGACGCGATAGCTCAACCGGCAACACAGCCGCAGCATGACCAGCAGGACGGCGCCCCAGAAACGCGCCAGTGCAAAGCGCAGCCGGTAGGGCAGCAGCCAGGCGGTCAGCGTAAAGAAAATGGCGTAACAACCGGTCCACACGAACAGGAAGCCGGTGAAGATCAGCGAGCCGAGAAACTGCATGGCCGCCGCGCTATCCAGGCAGCTGCGAAATATCGGCAATGCGCGTGAAAAGCGTGCGCAGTCCGCCCAGCAGGGCCAGGCGATTGTCGCGCAGCGCCTGATCGGGATCGTTGACCAGCACCTGGTCGAAGAACCGGTCCACCTGGGGTTTCAGTCGCGACAGCTGATCCAGTGCGGCCGGGTAATCGCGGCTCTGCAGCGCGCGCTCGACACCGGGGCGCAGCGATTCAACGGCCGCATGCAGCTGCTGCTCGGCCTCGAGCTGTAGACGCGAACTGTCCACGGCAGCGGGCGCACCGCCGGCCGATTTCTTCAGTATGTTGGCAATGCGCTTGTTGGCGGCGGTGAGGCTCTGCGCCTCGGCGCGTTGCAGGAAGTCGCGCAAGGCCCGCAGCCGCGCGTCGAAATCCGCAATCGAGCGCGGATCGCTGGCCAGCACCGCATCGAACATTTCAGTGCTGATGCCATCGGCGATGGAGCCTTCCAGATACTGGGCGCGCAAGCGCTCCATGATGTAGCCATGAACTTCGCTGGCGACGGCCTCGGCCGCCAGATCCGGCAGTGGCTGCGCCCTGACGGCGCTGTCCAGAAGATTGCGCAGATCCAGTTCCAACCGTTTTTCCTGCGCGATGCGCAGCACGCCGATGGCGGCGCGGCGCAGTCCGAAGGGATCGCGCGTGCCGCTGGGCTTCTGGCCGATGGCGAAGATGCCGGCCAGCGTATCGAGCTTGTCGGCAATCGCGACGGCAATGCCAGGCAGCGTGGCGGGCAGGGCATCGCCGGCGCCGCGCGGCAGATAGTGTTCGCGCACTGCTTCAGCCACTTCGGCGGGCAGACCATCGGCCAGCGCGTAGTAGCGGCCCATGATGCCCTGCAGTTCCGGGAACTCGCCCACCATGGCGGAGAGCAGATCGCACTTGGCCAGTTCGGCCGCCTGCCGCACCTGTATGGCATCGGCGCCGATGGCTGCGCCCACTTGTTGCGCCAGCGCAGCGACGCGCCGCACCTTGTCCCCGACCGAACCCAGCTTCACCTGGAAGGTCACGGCATCGAGTGCGGGCAGCCGCGCCAACAGTGGCTGTTTGCGATCCTGCTCGTAGAAGAAAGCCGCATCAGCGAGGCGCGGGCGCACCACGCGTTCATTGCCGGCACGCACCACGGATTCATCGCGGCTCTCGATGTTGCTGATCGTGATGAAGCGGGGCAGCAGTGCGCCGCCGGCATCCTCGACAGCGAAATAGCGCTGATGATCCTGCAGCGTGGAGATCAGCACCTCGCGCGGCAGTGCCAGGAAGCGTTCTTCAAAGCGTCCGGCCACTGGCACCGGCCATTCGACCAGCGCGGTCACCTCATCGAGCAGGGCATCGCTGATCACCGCGCGTCCGCCCAGTTCGACGGCCGCGCCTTCCACCTGCTGGCGGATGCGCTGACGTCGTTCGGCGAAGGAAGCCACCACCTTGCCCCGATTCAGCAGCGCGCTCTCGTATCCCGCCGGCGATGCCAGCCGGATGGGCTTGGGTGCCATGAAGCGATGACCGCGGGTCAGGTTGCCCGAGGTGGTACCGAGGATGATGGTGGGCAGCACTTCCCGCCCCAGCATCAGCACCAGCCAGTGCACCGGGCGCACGAACTGCGCCTCGCCTGCACCCCAGCGCATGCGCTTCGGTATCGGCAATGCATCCAGCGCCTTCTGCACGATGGCCGGCAACAGGTCGGCCGTCGCGGCGCCGGCTTTGGTGCCGGCATAGCAGAGATACTCGTTGCCCTTGGCATCGGTTTCGCGACCCAGTGCATCCAGCTCTACGGCGCAACTTTCGGCGAAGGCCATCGCGGCGCGGGTGGCAGTACCACCGGCATCAAAGGCCGCACGCAGCGGCGGACCGCGACGCTTTACCTCCTGGTCCGGCTGCCGCACCGGCAATTTTTGGATGCGTACCGCCAATCGGCGTGGTGTCGAAAAAGATTGCAATGATCGGCCTTTAACACCGCATTGCTCCAATTGAGAAACAATACTTGATGCGAAGGCTGCTTCCAGTTCGGCCAGTGCCTTGGGCGGCAGCTCCTCGGTGCCCAGCTCCACCAGGAAGTCACGACACTCCACGGCACTCATCGGGCGGCTCCCAGCATGGGAAAGCCCAATGCTTCGCGGCTGTCGTAGTAGGCCTGCGCCACGGCCCGCGCCAGCGTGCGTACCCGCAAAATGAAGCGCTGTCTTTCGGTGACCGAAATGGCCTTGCGGGCATCGAGCAGATTGAAAGTATGCGAGGCTTTCAGCACCTGCTCATAGGCCGGCAACGCCAGCTTCGCTTCCAGCAGCTTCCGGCACTGCTCTTCGTATTCGTCGAAATGGCGGAACAGCATGGCCACATCGGCATGTTCGAAATTGAAGGCCGATTGCTCGACCTCATTCTGGTGGAACACATCGCGATAGGTGACGCGACCCAGGGGCCCGTCATTCCAGACGATGTCGTAGAGGCTTTCGACACCCTGCAGATACATGGCCAAGCGCTCCAGGCCATAGGTGATCTCGCCGGTGACCGGACGGCAGTCCAGTCCACCCACCTGCTGGAAGTAGGTGAACTGCGTGATCTCCATGCCATTCAGCCACACCTCCCAACCCAGGCCCCAGGCGCCCAGCGTCGGCGACTCCCAGTTGTCTTCGACGAAGCGGATGTCATTGACCAGCGGGTCGAAGCCCAGAGCCTTCAGGCTCCCGAGGTACAGGTCGAGGATGTCCAGCGGCGAGGGCTTGATCACCACCTGGAACTGATAGTAGTGCTGCAGCCGGAACGGGTTGTCGCCATAGCGACCATCGGTGGGCCGACGCGAGGGCTGCACATAGGCCGCGCTCCACGATTCCGGTCCGATCGAGCGCAGGAAGGTGGCTGTATGGAAGGTGCCGGCGCCCATTTCCATGTCATAGGGCTGCAGGATGATGCAGCCGCGCTCAGCCCAGTAGCGTTGCAGCGCAAAGATAAGTGCCTGAAAGGTCTGGGGCCGTTCACCGAGGGCGGCTGGTTTCATTGCTTTGATGGGCCGGGGCTTGAAAGCGCGCGAGTATACAAGGAGGCGCTGCGGCGCCCCGGTTGGTCACGCCGTATCGCTGCCGAACCCAAACAGTGCAGCGAACAAGCACGCAACAATCGGGCGCTCTATACTGGTGCACAGCGGTTCCACAGAAGAGGCAGCCGCTATCTAACCGATTGATTTCTTAAGTCGCCTCAACCAGCCTGGCAGTGGCACGAGCCCTGCATCCTGATGGGGCTCCAATGCACCAAATATCCCAACGGAGGAGATATGACACCGAGTGATGTAGTCAAACTGATCAAGGAAAAAGAAGTCAGATACGCCGACCTGCGCTTCACCGACACACGCGGCAAAGAGCAGCACGTCAGTATTCCTTCGCGCTACGTCACGGATGAGTTCTTCGTCGAAGGCAAGATGTTCGATGGCTCCTCGATCGCCGGCTGGAAGGGCATCAATGAGTCCGACATGATCCTGATGCCGGATGCGTCGACCGCCGTGCTGGATCCGTTCTTCGCTGACGCCACCGTCAACATCCGTTGCGACATCATCGAGCCGGCCACCATGCAGGGCTACGAGCGCGACCCGCGCTCGCTGGGCAAGCGCGCCGAGGCCTACCTGAAGTCCACCGGCATTGCCGATGGCGCCTTGTTTGGCCCCGAGAACGAGTTCTTCATCTTCGACAGCGTGCGCTGGAACAACGAAATGCGTGGCTGCGGCTACGAGATCGACTCGGTGCAGGGCGCGTGGAATTCCAACACCGCCTACCCCGAGGGCAACATGGGCCATCGCCCCGGCATCAAGGGTGGTTACTTCCCGGTGCCGCCGATGGATGCCTACCAGGACATCCGCGCCGCCATGTGCGATGCGATGGAACGCATGGGCATGAACGTCGAGGTGCACCACCACGAAGTGGCCACCGGTGGCCAGTGCGAAATCGGCGTCGGCGCCGGCGGTCTGGTGAAGAAGGCCGATGAAGTGCAGATCCTGAAGTACTGCATCCACAACGTTGCGCATGCCCACGGCAAGAGCGCGACGTTCATGCCCAAGCCCCTGGTCGGCGACAACGGCAGCGGCATGCATGTGCACCAGTCGCTGCAGAAGGCCGGCACCGCATTGTTCGCCGGCGACAAGTACGGCGGTCTGTCCGACATCGCGCTGTACTACATCGGCGGCATCATCAAGCACGCCAAGGCGATCAACGCGTTCACCAACCCGGGCACCAACAGCTACAAGCGTCTGGTGCCGGGCTTCGAAGCGCCGGTGATGCTGGCCTACTCGGCCCGCAATCGCAGTGCCTCGATCCGCATTCCGTGGGTGTCCAACCCGAAGGCGCGCCGCATCGAAGTGCGCTTCCCGGATTCGGCGGCAAATCCGTACTTCGCGTTCGCAGCCATGATGATGGCTGGCCTCGACGGCATCCAGAACAAGATCCACCCCGGCGATCCGGCCGACAAGGATCTGTACGATCTGGAACCCGAGGAAGCCAAGCACATCCCCACGGTCTGCCATTCGCTGGACATGGCGCTGGAGCATCTGGACAAGGACCGCGAGTTCCTCAAGCGTGGCGGTGTGTTCACCGACGACGTGATCGACGCCTACATCGGCCTGAAGATGCAGGAAGTCACGCGGTACCGCATGTCGACTCATCCGGTTGAGCTCGACATGTATTACAGCGTCTAGGGAGATAGAGGGCGGCGATGGCGCAAGACTTCTACAGCGCCTCGCCGCTCTCGCATTTCGATTCCACCGAACTGCTGGACGCCCTGTCCACTGGTGTGGTGGTGCTGGATTCCACGTTGTGCGTGATCTACGCCAATGTGGGCACCCAGGATCTGCTGGGCTTCGGTCTGAACCAGGTGCGCGGCCGTCCGATCGGCGACCTGTTCGCAGAACCGCAACTTCTGACTGACATGCTGCGTCGAGCGCGGGACACCGGTGAGACGTATTCAGTGCATGAAATCCTGCTGACGCCCATAGCGGCCATCCAGGGCAGCGGCCAGCGGCCGCCGGTGGTGGTGGATGCCACCGTCACCACGCTGGAGGACCAGGTGACCGGCACGCATCTGCTGCTGGAGCTGTCCGATGCGCGACTGCGCACGCAGATGACGCGCGAAAGCGAGCTGCTGTCGCGGGTCGACAGCAGCCGGTTGATGGCGCGCCAGCTGGCGCACGAGATCAAGAATCCGCTGGGTGGGCTGCGCGGCGCAGCGCAGCTGCTGGAACGCGAACTGCACAACGGCGAGCTGCGCGAATACACCACGGTCATCATCAGTGAAGCTGACCGCCTGCGTGCGCTGGTGGATACCATGCTGGGGCCGACGCGGCCGCCGCAGCTGCAGCGCTTCAACATCCACGAACTGTGCGAGCACGTCTACAAGCTGCTGCGCAGCGAAGCGCCAACCGGTGTGGCGATTGAGCGCGATTACGATCCCAGTCTGCCCGAAGGCTGGTTCGATCGCGATGAAATGATTCAGGCGCTGCTCAACATCGCGCGCAACGCGATGCAGTCGGTGGCCGGAAGCGGCCGCATATTGCTGCGGACACGACCTTTGACGAATACCAATATCGGCGCCCGGCGCCATCGCCTCGTGGCCTGCGTGCAGGTCGAGGACGACGGTCCAGGAGTGCCGGCTGAACTTCACAAGACCCTGTTCATGCCGCTGGTCACAGGCAAACAGGATGGCTCAGGACTGGGACTGACCGTGGCTCAGGACATGGTGGCGCGCCATCGCGGCATCATCGAGTTCGAGTCGCGGCCCGGACGCACTGTTTTCTCGCTGCTTTTGCCCTTGGAGAATACCGCATGAACACTTCGTCGCTTCGCGTCTGGCTGGTGGATGACGATGCTTCGATCCGCTGGGTACTGGAGCGCGCGCTGCGCACCGGTGGCATGCAGGCCAAGGCCTTCGATGCCGCCGAACAGGCCCTGGTCGCATTGCGCTCCGAGACGCCGGATGTGCTGATCACCGACGTGCGCATGTCGGGCAAGTCGGGCCTGGACCTGCTGAAGCAGGTGCATGAGACGCATCCCGACCTGCCGGTGATCGTGATGACGGCGCACTCGGATCTGGGCAGCGCAGTGTCGGCTTACGGCAGTGGCGCCTTCGAATATCTGCCCAAGCCCTTTGACATCGACCATGCCGTCGATCTGGTCAAGCGCGCCGGCCATGCCGGTGCGCGCGGTCCTGGCGCCGACCTTGTCATTGCGCCGCCGGTGGTGATGCCCGAACTGCTGGGCACCGCGCCGGCCATGCAGCAGGTGTTCCGGGCCATCGGCCGGCTGTCACGCTCCAGCGTCAATGTGCTGATCACCGGCGAATCGGGTACCGGCAAGGAGCTGGTGGCGCGCGCGCTGCATGAGCACAGTCCGCGCGTCAAGAAGCCATTTATCGCACTGAATACCTCGGCGATTCCGTCGGAGCTGCTGGAATCCGAGCTGTTCGGTCATGAGAAGGGCGCCTTCACCGGTGCCGACAGCCTTCGTCGCGGCCGCTTCGAACAGGCCGATGGCGGCTCGCTGTTCCTGGATGAAATCGGCGACATGAACACGTCCCTGCAGACCCGTCTGCTGCGCGTACTGGCCGAAGGGGAGTTTTATCGCGTCGGCGGACAGACACCGATCAAGGTGGATGTGCGTGTGATCGCTGCCACGCACCAGAACCTGGAAGAACGCGTGCGCAGCGGGCAGTTTCGCGAGGACTTATTCCACCGGCTCAATGTAATCCGCGTGGAACTGCCGCCGCTGCGGCAGCGACTCGAAGATATTCCCGATCTGTTGCTGCACTACCTGCAGCTGGCCGCGCAGGAGCTGGGTGTGGAAACCAAGACACTGGCGCCGGACGCCAGCGACCGGCTGCAGTCCTACAATTGGCCGGGCAACGTACGCGAGCTGGTGAACCTGTGCCGGCGCCTGACCGTGCTGTCACCGG